>JAZQOP010000343.1:0-9597 GCA_045627965.1 Kiritimatiellia bacterium
TACAAAGAGCTGCAAGAGGAGTCTTGGAATGGGTTTGAGACATTTGAAGAAGCAAAGGCATGGGCTGAGGAGGCAATGAAGCGGGTCTTCAAGTTTGTGCATTCTACGCCAAAGGTGCGGAAGACCTATAAGATGGCATACGTGAAGATTGTGCGGGCGGAGGCGAGGACGGGGATGGAGACGAGTTCGCCGGCGACGGCCCAATCGGCGGGGGCGTCGAGGTCGGCGACGGCGGGGGCGGCAACGGAGGCGGGGGCGGATTTCGGGGCGGGCTTGCGCTGCATGACGGAGTTCCTGGGGCAATGAGATTATGGCGAAACGCTAGGGAAAATTCGATTGTTTGGGGATTTCATGAATGCTTGGCGAGGAGGCGGGCGTCGTGGGAGCCGGCGTAGAGGTCGAAGAGGAGGAGACGGCATTCGATGGGACCGTTGAAGAGGGGGATGCGGCGTTCGGGCTTGAGGCGCAGCGACTTGGCGAGCGGCGGGTCGGCCGTCAGGACGGCGGCGCGCAGGCCCATGCAGGAGTGCTTGAGCCAGTCGCCGACGACGGCGTAGAGGCGCGGGAGGGCGTCGGGATCGCCGATGCGCTCGCCGTAGGGCGGGTTCATGACGACGAGGCCCGGGGCGGAAGGGATCGGCGAAACGCGGAAATCGCACGCCTTCAGGTAGATCAGCTTTTCGACGCGGGCGCGACGGGCGTTCTGGAGGGTGCAGGCCAGGGCGTCGGGGGCGATGTCGGTGGCGCGGATCCAGGTGGAGGGGGCGTAATTGGCGGCTGCGGCCGCGTCGGCGCGCATGTCCTTCCAGGCGCCGAGGGGGGCGTCGGCGAGGTGGACGAAGGCGAACGAATCGTCCTCGCGCAAGAGGCCCGGGGCGCGGTTCTGGGCCATCAGGGCGGCCTCGATGGCGAACGTGCCCGAGCCGCACATCGGGGCGAGGAGCGCCTCGTGGCGGGCGGGCGAGAAGCCGGCCTCGAGCAGGATGGCGGCGGCGAGCGTCTCGCGGACGGGAGCGAGCCAAGGGTCGAGGCGGTAGCCGCGCATCGAGAGGGGGCGGCCGGTCGTGTCGACGTAGATGCGGGCGACGCCGTCATGCCAGTGCAGGTGCAGGCAGGCGGCGCCGTCGGGCGTCGGCTGGGCGTCGGGGCGGCGGCCGGCGCGTCCGAGGAAGCGGTCGGCGACAGCGTCCTTGCAGCGCAGGAGTGCGAAGCGCGGATCGCGGAGGGCGGGGATGCCCGCGACCGAGGCCGTCCAGCGGAACGGGCGGTCGGGGCGCAGGTAGAGGTCCCAGGGAAGGTCGGCAGCCTGGGCGTAGAGGTCGTCGGGCGTGTCCGCCTCGAAGGCGGCCAGCTCGAAGAGGACGCGGTGGGCGGTCCGGGACCAGAGGTTGATGCGCATGGCCGCCGCAAGGTCGCCATCCAGGGCGACCGCGTCGCGCGCCGGGACCTCGGGATCGGAGGGCGGGAGCGGCTCCAGGCCAAGGGCGCGCAGCTCCGTGGCGAGGGCGTGTTCGCATCCGCGCGAAGTCGTGACGACGAGGCGTGTAGGGGAAGACCAGTCCATCGCCGCTCAGCCTTTCTTCGACAAGCCGTTGCGGCAGACGGCGGGGACGTGCCAGCGGCGGAAATAGGCGCGGTTCGGGCGGCCGCGGTGGCGGGCCTGGGGGCCCGGGGCCAGCGACGGATGCCACAGGTGCATGGCGCGGGCCGACCGGATGACGGAGACGGGCTTGACGCCGGCCGCGTAGAGCCGGCGCGCGAAATCGTCGTCCTCGTAGCCCCAGCCGACGAAGTTTTCGTCGAAGCCGTTGACGCGCCGGACGTCTTCCATCGGCAGGGAGAAGTGGCATCCGAGGATCTTCGGCTTGTGGGGGCGGGCGAGATGGAAGCGGCGCTGCCAGGCGTGCCGTTCGAAGAGGCGCGCGGCGGCGAGGAGCTCCGCGTCGTCGGCCTGGGCGAAGGCGTTTTCGAAGTCGTCGGGCCCCAGGCGCGGCGGGGGCATGGCGAACAGGGCCTCGGAGGGGCCCTGCGACAGGAGGACGCGGTTGCCAACGAGGACGCGGCGGGGGGCGGCCATCGACTCGTGGAGCGCCAAGGCGTCCGGCATCAGGACCATGTCGCAGTCGACGAAGGCCACGTAGTCGCCGGTCGCGGCGCGCAGGGCCATGTTGCGTGCGGCGGCGGCGCGGAAGCCGTCCTTCTCCTGGCGGACGACGGCGCCAGCGAAGCCCGAGGCGGCGAACACCTCGCGCAGGCGGCGGGCGACGTCGGGCTCGGAGCCGTCGTCGGCGACCAGGACCTCGTCCGGCGGACGCGACTGGAGCGCCAGGGCCCGAAGGAACAGGCGGAAATGCTCGGGCCGGTCATAGACCGTCGTGACGACGCTCAGCTTCACGGCGCGGCATCCTCCTGCCCCTGCGCCGAAGACGCCTCGGCCATGCAGGCCATCGCGGCGGCGACGACGAGGAACTGGGCCACGCGGAGGACCGAGTCCGGGTAGTCCGCGACGCCGTAGCCCAGGGTCATCGCGAGGAGCGTCAGCAGCAAGGCCGGCGTCGCGCGGGCGGCCATCGGGCGCGGGGGGAGGCGCTTGAGGGCCAGGAGCAGCCCGAAGGCCAGCGCGCCCCAGGCGACGACGCCCGCCGCCAGGGCGACGCGGCCGCCCTGGACCGCCAGCATCAGCCAGTAGGAATGCGCGTGCGGGAACTCGAATTCGACCCCGCGCGGGGCGCGCTGCGACGGATTTTCGTAAACCATGCGGTGGAACGCCTTCTTGCCGAAGCCGTAGCCCGTCCAGGGGCGCAGGGCCATCATGCTGGGCGTCGCGGGCGCGAACCCCGTCCAAGGGCGGATCTGGTGGAAGCCGGACAGGTGGTTCCAGATGATGTCGCGATGGTTGGCGCCGCGCATGCTGGCGGCGTCGGCGAAACGCGGGTTGATCCGCGCCGCGACATGCACCAGGGCGGTCCCGGCGAGCACGACCGCCAGGAGCGTCGCGAGGCGGAGCTTCCAGCCCGGGACCCAGAAGATCGGCAGCAGCAGGGCCGCGGCCGCCAGGGCCATCTGCGGGCCGCGCGAGCCCATCATCACGATGTAGGCGGCATCGAGGGCCATCGCGGCCAGTCCGGCGGCAAAGCCCCCTCGCCCCTTCCTCCACAGCGCTGGCAGGAAGGCCAAAAAGACCAGGAAGGCCATGCCGCCCAGCATGCTGGAGACATTCGGATGGGTATAGAGGTAGGGGTGCGCCGCCGTATCCACATAGCGGGCCTGCGACAGGACGCCGGGCCATCCGCAGAGGTGCAGCAGGGCGGCCCCTTCGGCCACGAGGCGGACCGTCACGGCAGCCGCCGAGACGAGGGCGGCGCGGCGGACCACCAGGCCCGCGTTCCCGCGCAGCCAGGTCGCCAGGCCCATCGTCCCGAGGACGAGGGGCAGCTGCTTGGCGCAGTCGCGGCCTACGTCCGAGGGCTCCACCGACCATCCGGCGCTGGCCAGCGCCCAGACGCCGAGGAACAGGAAGGCGACGCCGGCGGGATTCCCCCACGTCCGCCAGACGCGGCCGGGGCGGGCCAGGGCGGCGAGGCCGAAGGCGACCAGCAGGGCATCCGTCAAGCCGCTCGACGGGTTCCACCAGATGGCAGCGGCGGCCAGGCAGAACAACGTCCAGCGGCCCCAGCCCCACGCCCCCTTGGCACTGCCCCACGCGCGCCGCCAGGGCGCCGTCTCCATGTTGCCATTTTTCGCCAAATCCATCTGCCGTATCTCCCGTGTCTTCCCACTCTACCCTTCCACCCCCCTGTTTCTCAAGCCCAAACCGCCGCCCCGCCCGACGCCCGAGAACAGGAAATGGTGCCGGACCTCCCGGACAAACGGAGACAGCCCTGTCTGGCGCCACTCCGTCCCTTGCGCGTATGTCAGGCACAGCCGGCGCCGGGCGCGCGACAACGCCACGTACAACACGCGCGCCGCTTCTCGCTTGCGGTCCTCCCGGCGTTCGGACGGCCGCGGATAATTGTTGTCGTCCGCCATCGCCACGATCACGTTCTCGAATTCCAGCCCCTTCGCCTTGTGGACCGTCGAGACGAAAATCCGATCCTCCAGCGAGGCGCTTTCGCACAAGTCGGCGCTTCCGAACGTCCCGAGCTTCGTCGCGTATTCGGCCACCTGCTCGCGCAACGCAGGAAACGTTTCCGCGTCCACCACGTCCTGGTCGAGGAACAGCAAAATCCGGTCGAGCGCCTCCTTGTCGGCCTCCTCCAACCGAAGCGCCCGGCCATGCTTGCGGAACTCGTACATCTCGGCGACCAGCGGCGTGTCGTAGGGCGAGGCAGGCGGCGTGCCGCGCCCATCCATCCGCTGCCGCAGGCCCTCGTGGAACGGCCCGTAGGCCTGTCGGAAGCGCCCCAGCAGCTCGCCATTCTCCTGCAGGAACGCCCGTTGCGGCCCTTCAAGGCGGCCGGCCTCGGCAAGGCAATGGCGCACGAACGCCGCCGTGGCGGCCACGTCGTCGTCCGCCAGATGCGAATTGCGCCCTTCCAAGCCGAAATGCGCCAGCAAATCCTTCAGCTTATAGGCCCGCAGCCGCGGGAAGAGCACCCGGGCGATGGCCAGCGAATCGAATGTGCGGGCGACGTCCATGGCGTGCGCCTCGGCGGCGAGCCCGGCGCGCGAAAGGTTGGCCCGCAGCATCGCGAAGTCAAACGCCGCGTTATGCGCCAACAGGGCCGCGCCATCCGCATATTCCGCAAAGGCCCGGAGCCCCTCGGCGCGCGAACGCTTCTCATGCCGCGCATACTCCTCCACCAGCGGATTTGGCATGTCCCCGAGCATCGCGGGAATTGCGCGTTCCGTCTCCAAGAAGACGCAAAATTCCGAGCCTTCCACCACTGCCCCCCGGCGAAGCTTAACCGCGGCAATCTGCACGATGTCGTCGTGCGCCACGTCCAGTCCCGTCGTCTCCGTGTCGAAGACGACGACCGTCTCGTCGCGGCTGGCCTGGCAGAAATCCAGCAACAGCCCTCCGCCGTCGGCGCGCAGGAAATCCGTCGGCCGCACCCCGATGTCCCGTGCCCGCGCGACCAGGCGGCGCGCCGCACGCTCCGTCGGCAGCACCCCCAGCGCCGCCATCAGGCGCGCCCACGGCATGACGCACTGCGGCTGATGGGCCACCTGGATATGCGCGAACAACGCCTTGGCCGGCCGCCGCTTGAAGATGTCGACGCCGGAAATCTTGAAATGCGGATGGCCCGAATTCTTCAATTCGTCGCTGACCCGGTCCGCCATGGCGTTCGTCGGCACGATGATCGCCGTTCGGTTCGAGCCGCCGGGGTCCGCCTCCTGGCCCAGATAGTACGGCAAGGCCTGCGAGACGATGCCCGCGGCCTCGTCGACGTCGCCGAAATACTTGATCAGCTTGTCGGCAGGCCGGCTCAGGTCGACCTCCCCCGGCGCAGCCGTCGGAAGCAGGTGCGCGTCCACGCCCAGCACCTTTTCCGCATACTCGTTGCAGAGCTGGAGCAAATGCGGCGGCGACCGGTAGTTGCACCGCAGGCGCATCGACTCGCCGCCGCACAGCTTGCGCAGCTCCTCCAGCGTTTCGAGCTTCGCCCCCATGAAGGAAAAGATCGCCTGCTGCTCGTCGCCGAAATAGACGGCCATGTGGCGCGGGGCCAGCAACATCCGGGCAATGGACAGTTGCAGCGGGTTCAGGTCCTGCACCTCGTCGACCTGCATCCACTCGTATTTCGCCTGCTCGGCGACTTCGCCCTGCAGCAAGCGGTCATAGGTCCAAACCAGCAAATCGTCGAAATCGGCGTAGCCGTGGCCGCGGCACAGTTCGAGATAGCCCTCCGCATACGGCGCCAGGAAATCCCGCCGCGTCCAGCCTTCCAATTCCGGATGCAACAGGACATCCGCCCCGTGGCCCCGCCTCTTCTGGTCCAGGTAGTGCGCCACCTGCGCGACCCGCTGCACGCATTGCGCCACCAACGAATCCTTCCGGGGCCTCCGGACATAGCCCGACGGCGTCGGCGGATTGTCTTCCGCCAAGGCGAAATCCTCCAGCACCGCCCAGTCCAGGTGGTATTCATCGCCATGCCGCCCTTGCCTACAGGCCCGGACCAGCCGTTGCTCGATCTTCGCCGGCGACAGAATTTCGCTCGCCAGATCCCGCTGGTCGTCCTCGTCGACGATCTCCGTCAGCTGGGGGATCAGATGCTGCTCGAAAAGAAACCGGTGGCAAAACGCGTGAAGGTTGCCGACAAAGACGTCGCGGGCCCGTTCGCCGGCTTTCGCCCGGACGCGCTCCCGCATCCCGCGCGAAGCCCGGTTGGTGAACGTCAGACTCAGCATCTTCCGCGAATCCAGCCCCGAATCGAGCGCGAAGAGCAGCCGCTGGGCCAGGATCTCCGTCTTGCCGCACCCCGGCGGCGCAAGCACCAGATGGTCACCGGGGCCGAGATGCAGGACCTTCTGCTGGTCGACGTCGAACTGCGCGACGCGCCCGCCATCGAACCCCTCCTCCGCCAAGCGGCCGCGGCACAGCCGCCAAAGCCCGGACGCCCACTGGGGGATGTTTTCCATGCGCGGCCCCCTTTGCCTCAGCGCGCCAGCCAGGCCCCGGCGCAAGTCGCCAGCAGGCCGAGGAGGACGGACGCCCCCACGTAGCCGGCCGCCGCCAACGGCCGCCCGGCGCGCAGGAGCGCCAGGCTTTCGGCGCCGAACGTCGAGAACGTCGTGAAGCCACCGCAGAGGCCCGTCGTCAGCAGCAGGCGCACCTCCTCGCCCCAGCCCCAGCGCGCCGACCAGCCGTGGAACAGGCCGATCAGGAAGCATCCGGCCACGTTCACGCAGAGCGTCGGGCAGGGCAACGGCAGCTGCGCCGCGCCATAGCGCAACACGCTCCCGGCCCCGCCGCCCAGGAACACCCAGAGAAAATTCATCGTGCCTCCCCCGCCGGCCGCGAGGCCTCCGCGCATCTGTCCAACATATTCATGCGTCCCGTCCTTTGCTCAACGCCCCAAGTATTCCCCGCGACGCACCCCATGTCGAGCATCCTTTGCCCGATCCGCCAGGAAAAGCCGCTGCCGCAAAATGTTAGCCTGGGCTAAGATCCGCCATCTTGCCACCAAAAGGCATGCCGGGGATTCCGGCATGCCTGTGCGCGCCATGCGGGCCTGCCGCTAGCCGCTATTTCTTGCCGCGCTTTTTGAAATCCATGCGCACTTCGTCGGCCCAGTCCTCGCAAATGCAGCAGCAGCCCGGCAAGGAGCTCAAGACCTTGCCGGCCGCGTTGAATGCCGCCTCGATGCCGCCGGAATCGCACACGAAATCGGCGGCATGACGGCGGTCGATCCCGATCTGTTCGGCCGAGGCCGCGGCGTCGATGTTCGCCCCGAGGAAGATGAATTCCCACCCGAAGCGTTCCTTCTGGGCTTCGATCTGGCGGCGGACCTCGGCACGCGAATAGAAGTGGCTGGCGTTTTCCATGCCGTCGGTGAAGATGACGAACACCGTCTTGTCGGGCACGTCCTCCTTGCGGGCATACTTGTGGATGTCCCCGATGTGGCGGATGGCGCCGCCGACGGCATCGAGCAGCGCCGTGCAGCCGCGCACGAAATACTCCTCGGCCGTCATCGGCGCGATGTCGCCGAGCGCCACGCGGTCGTGCAAGACTTCGGCGACGCCGTCGAACAGGACGGTCGAAACGAGGGCCTTGCCGGGTTCCTTCTTCTGCCTTTCGATCATCGAATTGAATCCGCCAATCGTGTCGGGCTCCTTCCCGGCCATCGACCCGCTGCGGTCGAGGATGAACACCATCTCGGTACAAAATTCCTCGGCAGGCTTCGCGGGGGCGGCGGGCTGGGCGGAGGGCTGGGCGGAGGGCTGGGCGGATGCGGCCATCTTGTCATTCTTCGTCATGTCTGGCTCCTTGGTTTGCCGGTTGCGTTCAACCGTGACGAACCGGAGCCTACGCCGGTCGCGCCCCCTTCCGGTCGCCTGCCAGGCGACATTTTTCCCGCCGATGGACGACCGCCCTAGGCCGGGCTGTTCCCGAGCAGCTTCTGGTCGTAGTCGAAGAGAAAGCAGTTCACCTGATGGACGTCGTAGATGCCGTTTTCGATGGCGAACCGGATGATGAGGTCGAACGTCAGGCTCGGCGACAGCGAATAGCCGGCGCGACGCAGAAGCTCCTCGGTTTCGGAAAGATCCATCCGCAAGGCGATGGCGAACGCGCAAACCGTCTGCTTGCTCGGCACGTAGTCCGCCTGGCTGCGAATCTTCGAGAAATGCCGACGGTCGACGTTCGCCCTCGTGTAGCACTCGACCTCGCCCATGCCGCTCGTCTGGATGCGGCCCAGCAGAAACCGCGAAAATCCGGCATCGAGGGCCTTCAGGCGCGCCCGGAGGGCCTCCAGCCCCGGCCGGCAGGGGCCCTTCCCCGGCGTCCCGTCCCATGCCTTCGCCTCCACGCCACGCGGCGCCGCGGCGGCGTCGCCCGCCCTGGAGGCCGGCGACGGAAATTCGTCGTCGGCATCCACCCCTTCCTCCGGCAGGCAAAATGCCGCGGGGGAGGGCAATGCCGCGCACGGCCCGAAGCTGGGCCGCCGGCCGCCGATATACTCGCCGACCTGGCCATACAGCCCGCCGCTCGCCCGGAAGCCGCGCGCCTCGAACAGCACCAGCGTCACTTCCAGCTCGTGCGCCTGCAGGAACAGCAAAATCTCCTCGCTCGCCACCCGGACGGCCTCCGCGAAGGGATAGCCGTAGACCCCGGACGAAACCACCGGGAACGCGACCGATTCGCACCCCAGCTCCACGGCCCGCTCCAGCGACGCCCGGTAGCACGACCGCAACGTCGCCTCCTCGCCCTGCGTCCCGCCCCGCCAGACGGGCCCGACCGTATGGATGACATGGCGCGCCGGCAGGTCATACCCTTTCGTCGCCTTCGCCTCGCCCGCCGCGCAGCCGCCGAGCGTGCGGCACTCCGCCAGCAGCCCCGGCCCCGCCACGCGGTGGATGGCCTCGTCCACGCCCCCGCCGCCCAGCAGCGACGAATTCGCCGCATTGACAATGGCGTCCACGCGCATCCGCGCAATATCGCCCCGCACCATCTGGAAACTCACCGCATCCTCCTGCCTCGTCCGTCCCGGCCCCTGGCGCCCTGCGCCCGGCCACGCCCTCCATTCTACCGCCCGCCGACCCATCTGCAAGCGCACAATGCCCTTCCGATGCGGTCCACCGCCTTTTTCTCCTTTATTCCGCGCGCCGTGTGGGCTAGATTCTTCGACGGCGCGCGACCGCCGCGCCGCACAGCCCCGATGAACGCCCCCCTTCCAGCCGCAAACCGCCCCTTCGCCCGGCCGCCCCGCGCCGCCGGCTGGAGCGCCGTGGAAATCGTCCTGACCGTCGCCATCGTCCTCCTCCTGACGGCCCTGGCCATCCCCGCCTACCTGAAGACCCAGCCCCAGCGCCAGCGCGACCTGTGCCTCCGCCAGCTCGACGACGTCGCCTCCGCCTGCCGCCGCTACGCCATCGAGCAGGGCGGCTTCCCCCCCTCCATCGCCGCCCTGGTGCCGGCCTACCTCCCCGAGGTCC
>JAZQOP010000344.1:0-1604 GCA_045627965.1 Kiritimatiellia bacterium
CCGTCCCGCCCCCCTACGGCGTCGCCGGATAATTCTTGTCCACCGTCATGTCGAAGTGGTGCAGCCCCGCACCGCGATCCCGGCCGACCGACCGCATCAGCGGGAACTGGCGCAGCTTCTCGGCATAGCCCTTCGTCGACAGCAGCAGCTCGTCCCCGCCCTGCAGCTCCATCCGGATTCGCGTCCGATCGGAAATATCCAGCACCAGCGGCACGATCTCCGCCTTCCCGTTCCGGTTCGTCAAGCCGCGGCAGATATCCAAAATCTCCATCAGGTCGGGCAGCATTTCGTCGTGCACCACGTCGCCCGGCGACAGCGCCGCGTCGGACACCCCCGTAATTTCCGGGAGCGCCGCCCGCACCGACCGCGGTCCCATGACATGGCCTTCGCGATCGATCGTCAGCGTCGTCCCTCCGCCTCCCGTCGTCAGGCGTGCCTCGGGCACCCGCTCGACCACGTCGATCCGCAGCATATCCGGAATCTGCCGGCTCACCGTCGCCCGCGCCACCAGCGGATTGTCCTCCAGGCGCCCCCGCACCCCCTCCACGTCGACCTCCCAGATGTTCATCCCCTTCTGGACGTCCGCGACGCGCAGGATATCCTCGCTCGTCAGCGTCCCGCTGCACACCACCTCGATCCGCGTCAGCTCGAACACCTGGCTCTCGGACGCCTTCGCCCGCAACCAGGCGCAGCCCTGGCGTCCGAACAGCGCCAGCCCCGCCGCGCCCGCCGCCGCCACCACGCTCCAGAAGACGATCCGCCTCCGTCGCGCCGACGCCGGCCGTTTCACGTTCGACACTCGCACGACGCGCCCCGTGCGCCGCCTTTCGCCTTGCCTCTTCGACTCCATCACGCCGCCCTCCTATCTGCCCCACGCATCCCGGCCCCGCGCCAGCGCATCCGTCCCGTAGCGCAACGCCAGCAGGTCCGCCACCACCAGCGCCGATACCGCGTCGATCACCGGCACGATCCGCCGCACGATCGCGGGATCATGCCGCCCGCGGATTTCGATCTCCGCCTCCTCGCCCTTCGTGAAATCGACCGTCCGCTGCCTGCGGGCGATCGACGGCGTCGGCTTCACCGCGCACTGGAACGTCACCGGCATCCCGTTCGTGATCCCCCCGTTCACCCCCCCGTTATGGTTCGTCCGCGTCCGCACCGCGCCGCCCTCCATGCAAAACTCGTCGTTGCACGCCCCCCCCGTCCGCTCTGCCAGCCCGAACCCCAGCCCGAATTCGACGCCCTTGACGCCGCCCAGGCTGAACAGCGCGTGGGACAGCACCCCTTCCACGCTGTCGAACCACGGTTCGCCGAGCCCCGCCGGCAGCCCGGCGATCGCCGTCTGCGTCACCCCGCCGACGCTGTCGAGCTCCGCCTTCGCCTCCAGGATGCGCGCGACCATCCGCTCCCCCTGCGCCGCGTCCAGGGCGGGGAACTCCGCCCCCTCCAGCGCCGCCAAATCGGCCTCCACGTCGCCGAACGGACGGTCCGCCACGCCCCCGCACCGCAGCACATGCGTCCCGATGCGGACCCCTGCCCGGCCGAGCGCCCCCAGCACAATCGCGCCCGCCGCCACGAGCCCCGCCGTCACGCGCCCCGAAAAG
>JAZQOP010000345.1:0-2010 GCA_045627965.1 Kiritimatiellia bacterium
CCCCCCCCCGCCCCCCGCCCCGCCGCCTCCATCGCCGCCGCCGTCCCCTTCGGCGCGCACGTCGCCCCGGACGGCGTCCAGTTCTCCATCTTCTCCCGCCACGCCACGCGCGTCTGGCTGATGCTCTTCGACTCGCCCGACGACGCCCGGCCCTGCCGCGAAATCGCCCTCGACCCGGCCGCCGACCGCCTCGGCGACGTCTGGCACCGCTTCGTCCCGGAGGCCCGCGCCGGCCAATGCTACCTCTACCGCATGGACGGCCCCCGCACCGGCGGCCATGCCTTCGACCCCGACCAGTGGCTCCTCGACCCCTGCGCCCTGGCCGTCGCCGGCCAGCCGGACTGGGGCGCCCACAAGGGCATCCGCCCCGGCACGCCCGTCAAGTCCGGCGCCCTCTTCCCCAAGGGCGTCATCGTGGACGACGACTTCGACTGGAGCGGCGACCGCGCCCTGCGCGTCCCCCTGGCGGATTCCGTCATCTACGAAGCCTCCGTCCGCGGCTACACCGTCCATCCAAGCGCCGGCGTCGGCCATCCCGGCACCTACCGCGGCCTCGTCGAGAAGATCCCCTACCTCCGCTCCCTCGGCATCACCACCCTCGAGCTGCTCCCCAGCCAGGAGTTCAACGAGATGGAGCTCCTCTGGGAAAACGGCGCCCGCCGCACCCTGCGCAACTTCTGGGGCTACTCCACCATGTCCTTCTTCGCCCCCAACTCCCGCTACGCCTGCGCCAACCGCCACGGCGAGCAGGTCCGCGAATTCCAGGAGATGGTCCTCGCCATGCACCAGGCCGGCATCGAGGTCATCCTCGACGTCGTCTTCAACCACACCGCCGAGGGCGGCACCGGCGGCCCCACCTTCTCCTTCCGCGGCATCGACAATTCCGTCTACTACATGCTCGAGCCCGGCGACGGCGCCGCCCCCCGCTACCGCAACTACACCGGCTGCGGCAACACCGTCAACGCCAACCACCCCGTCGTCCGCGACTTCATCCTCCAGTGCCTCCGCCACTGGGTCCTCCGCATGCACGTCGACGGCTTCCGCTTCGACCTCGCCACCGCCCTCGCCCGCGGCCGCGACGGCTCGCTCCTCGCCAACCCGCCGCTCATCGAGGCCATCGCCGAGGACCCCGTCCTTGCCGGCGTCAAGATCATCGCCGAGGCCTGGGACGCCGCCGGCGCCTACCAGGTCGGCTCCTTCCCGAGCCCGCGCTGGTCCGAGTGGAACGGCAAGTTCCGCGACGACATCCGCGCCTTCTGGGCCGCCCGCCCCGGCTCCCTCGGCGCCTTCGCGACGCGCCTCTGCGGCTCGCCAGACCTCTACCAGCGCCCAGGCCAGACCCCCCTCAAGTCCATCAACTACATCGCCTCCCACGACGGCTTCACCATCCACGACATCGTCTCCTACTCCCGCAAGCACAACCTCGCCAACTGCGAGGACAACCGCGACGGCGACAACGACAACCGATCCGACAACTGCGGCCGCGAAGGCCCCTCCCGCGACCCCGCCATCCTCGCCCGGCGCCTCCGCCGCCAGAAGAACCTCCTCGCCTCGCTCTTCCTTTCGCAGGGCGTCCCGATGCTCCTCGCCGGCGACGAATTCTCCCGCACCCAGCAGGGCAACAACAACGCCTACTGCCAGGACAACGAGATTTCGTGGGTCGACTGGCGCCTCCTCGGGCGCCATCGCGACCTCGCCGACTTCGTCCGGCGCCTCGTCGCCTTCCGTGCCGCCCATCCCGCCCTCCGCCGCACCGCCTTCTTCTCCGGGCACGCCCCGGCCGGCGAGTTCCCGGACATCCGCTGGTATGCCGCCGACGGCGCCCCCCTCCCCGACTGGCACAACGCCCTCGCCATCGCCTGCCGCATCGACGGGCGCCCCGCCCTCACCGGCGCCGACCGCCCCGACGACGACCTCTACATCGCCTTCAACGCCTCCAACGCCCCGGCCGCCTTCGAGCTCCCGCCCGTCGCCCCCGGCACCGCCCCCTGGGCCCTCGCCTTCCACACC
>JAZQOP010000346.1:0-5731 GCA_045627965.1 Kiritimatiellia bacterium
TGGCGATGGCGGCGGGGGTGGCGGCCGTTGGGCATGAGGTAGGGGCCGCCGTGGGGGCCGAGCATGAGGCGGTCGCCGTCGACGTTGATGGACTTGACGCCGAGGGGCGCGGCGGCGAGGCGGAGGCGGGCGACGTCCAGCGTGCGGCGGACGGGCGGGGGGAGGGGGCCGAAGCGGTCGCGCCAGTCGGCTTCGAGGGCGTCGGCCTCGGGGAGGTAGGCGAGGCCGGCGAGGCGGCGATACATGTCGATGCGGACGTTCTCGTCCTCGACGAAGTCGCGCGGGATGGCGGCGGGGGGCGGCGCGGAGGGGTCGGCGGCGTCGGCGGGGTCGGGCGAGAGCGAGAGGAAGGGGAGGCGGACGCGGACGTCGACGATGGGGCGTGGCGTCTTGCCCTGGAGCCGGGCGACGGTGCGCTCGAGGAGCTGGCAGTAGAGGTCGAAGCCGACGGCGGCGATGTGGCCGCTCTGGGCGGCGCCGAGGACGTTGCCGGCGCCGCGGATTTCGAGGTCGCGGAGGGCGAGCTTGTAGCCGGCGCCGAGGGAGGTGTGGCGGCGGATGGCGCCGATGCGCTCGCGGGCCTTGCGGAAGAGCGTGAGGTGGCGGGGGATGAGCAGGTAGGCGTAGGCCTGGGTGCGGGACCGGCCGACGCGTCCGCGGATCTGGTAGAGGTCGGCCATCCCGAAGCGGTCGGCGCGGTCGATGAGGATGGTGTTGACGTTCGGGATGTCGACGCCGCTCTCGATGATCGTCGTGCACAGCAGCAGGTCCGCCTTGCGCCGGATGAAGTCGCGCATGACGGCGGCCAGCTTCGACTCGGGCATCTGGCCGTGGCCGACGGCGATGCGCAGGCCCGGCACCAGGTGCAGGAGGCGGTGGCGCATCGCCTCGATCGTCTGCACGCGGTTGTGCAGGAAGAAGACCTGGCCGCCGCGGTTGAGCTCGCGCAGGATGGCCTCGCGCACGAGCTCGTCGGTGTCCTGCGCGACGTAGGTCTCGATGGCGAGGCGCTCGCGCGGCGCGGTCTGGATGAGCGACAGGTCGCGTGCGCCGACCAGCGACAGGTAGAGCGTGCGGGGGATGGGCGTGGCGGACATCGTGAGTACGTCGACCGTCTCGCGCAGGCGCTTGAGGTGCTCCTTGGCGGCGACGCCGAAGCGCTGCTCCTCGTCGATGACGACCAGGCCGAGGTTGGGCAGGCGGACGTCCTTCTGGAGGAGCCGGTGCGTGCCGATGAGCACGTCGACGCGGCCGTGGGCGGCGCGGTCGAGGATGTCGGCGATCTCGGCGCGGGTGCGGCTTCGGGAGACGACCTCGACGGCGACGGGGAAGCGGCCCATCCGCCCGGCGAACGTCTCGTAGTGCTGCTGGGCGAGGACGGTGGTGGGGACGAGGACGGCGACCTGGCGGCCGTCCATCACGGCCTTGAAGGCGGCGCGCATGGCGACCTCGGTCTTGCCGTAGCCGGTGTCGCCGCAGATGAGGCGGTCCATGGGGCGTGCGGATTCCATGTCGCGCTTGACGTCGGCGATGGCCCGGGCCTGGTCGGGGGTCTCGACGAAGGGGAAGGCGCCCTCGAAATCGTGCTGCCAGGGGGTGTCGGGGGGGAAGGCGTGGCCGGGCTGGGCGTCGCGGCGGGCCTGGGTCTGGAGCATCTGGGCGGCGAGGTCGACGGCGGCGCGCTCGGCGGCCTGGCGTTCCTTCTGCCAGCGGCGGCCGCCGAGGGCGTGGAGGGGGGGGCGCCCGTGGCCGACGCCGACGTAGCGGCTGAGGAGGTGGGCCTGGTCGACAGGCACGTAGAGGCGCGCGGACTCGGCGTATTCGACGGCCAGGACCTCCTGGAGCTCGCCGTCGAATCGGATCTCGAACAGGCCGAGGTATTTCCCGATGCCGTGCTGCACGTGGACGACGAGCTCGCCGGGCCGCAGGTCCGTCCAGCTGGCCAGGCGCTCGCCGGTGGCGTCGACGGCGACGGCGCGCGACTTCGTCTTGCGAGCGGGCCCCTCCTTGCGCGTGCCGTAGAGGTCCGGCTCGGCGACGAGCAGCGCCTTCTGGCGCGTCCATTCGCAACTGCCGCTGACGCCCCCGACGAGGGCCTCCAGCGGGGCCGCGCCCGGCGGCGGCGGATAGGTCTCGGCAAAGCGGCGCACGGCCGCCTCGGTCGAAAAGCGGAGCCGGACGCGCCACCCGTCGGCGACCCGCGCGTAGAGGCTGTCGACGAGCTTGCGGCGCTCCGTCTCGAGGACGTCGACCGGCATTGCGCGCCCCGCAAGCGCGGGCAGGCCGGCGAACGGGGCGATCCGCAGGTCGCGCCCGCCGGAGGCCTCGCCGTCGGGGCCCGCGATCGCCGCCGCGAAGCCGCCGACGTCCTCGCTGCCGCCGACGTCGAGATGTCCGCCCGAGCATCTTTTCTCGAGCCCCATGCGCCAGTTCGTGAAGGCGCGCCAGACGCTTTCGCCGCCCTCGGCGGGGGCGCCCGGGGGCGCGGCGCCGCCGTCCGTGCGTGCGCCGGCGGCGAGCTCGGCGCTCATGGCGTAGTGCTGGAGGAGGCCGTCGGGATCGAGCCACACGAAGGCGGCGTCTCGCGGCAGGTAGCTTGCCGCGTCCTCGGTCGCCCCGGCCAGGCCGCGCGCCGCCTGCAGGCCCGCCGGGCCGAGGACCGCGGAACGGACCTTCTCGACGCTCCGCTGCGTCGCGGGGTCGAAGCGCCGCAGCCCGTCGATCTCGTCGCCGAAGAACTCGATGCGCAGGGGCCATTCCTCCGTCGGCGTCCAGACGTCGAGCACGCCGCCGCGCCGGCTCGCCTGGCCCTTGACGAGGACCTCGGCCTCGAAGTCGTATCCGAACGCCTCGAGCGTCTGGCAGAGGCGGTCGAGGTCGGTCCGCCCGCCCAGCTCGACGGCGACCTGGTCGTTGCGCAGGTGTTCCTGCGGGGGGACGGGTTCGAGCAGCGCCTGGACGCACGTCAGGAGCAGGCCATGGCCTTTCCAGTCGAGGCAGGCCTTGAGGCCCGCGAGGCGCGCCCCTTCGAGGTCGCCCTGCCCGGCGCGCCCCGTCGCGCGGATGCCGAGCCCTTCGCCGTTGACGGCCGGCAGCTGCGCCACCGCGACGGCCCGGGGGCGCCCTTCGGCCAGCACCGAGATGTCGGTCGCCAGCGTATCGAGGGCGCGCGCGCTTTCGGCGACGACGACGACCATCCCCCGCCCGAGCTCCGCCAGCTCCAGCGCCAGCCACGCCTGCGCGACGCCCGGCAGCTCGCGGACGGCCCCCTTGCCGCCGTTGGACAACAGCCCGCCCAGCGCCTTGCGGTCCGATGCCGCCAGCGCGACGTCCGCCCCCTTCCTCTGGTTGTTCCCGTCCACGGCGCACATCCTACACCTCGGCGGCCGCTCTTGCCACCCGAAAGCAAAACCCGCAAAAACGCCGGCGTCCCACCTGGGCCTCACGCCGGGGCCGGCCGGGATTCCCACGCAATGGAAACGTGTTTCCGCGGTTTTTCCACGGAATGGAAGCGTGTTTTACTGGGCGCGCTGGACGAAGTCGCCGGTGCGGGTGTCGACGCGGATGCGCTCGCCCTGCTCGATGTATTCGGGGACCTGGACGGTGAGGCCCGTCTCGAGGGTGGCGGCCTTGGTGCGCGCGGTCACGGAGGCGCCGCGCATCGAGGGGGCCGTCTCGGTGATCTCGAGGACGACGGTGTCGGGCAGCTGGATGCAGAGGACCTTCTCGCCCTGGGTCAGCGCCTTGATGCCTTCGAGCCCGTCGGTGAGGTAGGGGATGGAGTCCTCGATCTCGTCGGCGTGGAGCTCGATCTGCGAGTAGTCGTCGAGGTCCATGAAGACGAAGACGTCGCCCTCGCGGTAGGAGTAGGAGACGTTGCGCGTCTCGAAGTCGGTGTCCTGGAGGGCATCGTCGCCCTTGAAGGTCTGGTCGAGCTTGGCGCGCGTCCGGACGTTGCGGAAGCGGACCTTGTAGAGGGTGGCCGCCCCGCGCGCCGACGGGGTCTGCACGCGGATCTGCTCGACGACGTGGGGGTCGCCGCCGATTTCGACGATGGAGTTCTTTTCGAGGTCGCAGGCTTTGATCATGGGGGATCCTTGGGTTGGGCGGGGCGCGGGGGGGGAGGTGCGCGCCGGCGCGTTTTTTACGTTGCGCCACATTGTTCTATGATATAGAGTGGGATTGCAAGGTTGAAATGGCCATGGGATGCATTGCGGACAGGATTTGGCGGGTGCCCGGCACGATTCCGGCGCTGACGGCGGCTTCGAGAGAGGTCGGCGAATGGCTGTCGGCGCAGGGGTTGCGCCCTCGCGTCCCCTACGTGGTGCAGCTCGTCGTGGAGGAGCTGGGGACGAACATCGTCAAGTATGGCTACGACTCCCCGCCGCCGCACGAGTTCCAGGTGCACGTGGCCATCGGGGCCGACGCGGTGCGGGTGTCCGTCGAGGACGACGGCCATCCCTTCGACCCGTTCGCCCGCCCCGCCCGCCCCGTCGAGGAGGTCCTGGAGACCTGCCGCGAGGGCGGCCTGGGGATCGAGCTGGTGCGCCAGGTCTGCCGCTCGTGCCGCTACCGGCGCGAAGGCGGCCTCAACCGCGTCGACCTCGAAATCGCCCGCCGCCTGCCGGACGACGAGCTGGACGCCATGGGCGCCCTCGACACCATCGACGCCCTGGAGGCGGTGTCGCGCGCGGCGGGCGGCGGACCGCGGCAACAGAAGGAAGGGAAGGTGTAGCTATGGACATTCGGACGAAGATCGGGACGGCCCGGCGGCGCGGCGCCCTCGCGGCGGCCCTGGCCGCCCTCGCCCTCGCGGCCCTGGCGACGGGCTGCGCCTCGACGCCCGCCTCGCGCATCGCGGCGAACCAGGCCTATTTCGACGGCCTTCCCGTCGCGGCCCAGGCGCGCATCCGCGGCGGCCAGATCGAGGCGGGCTTCACGCCCGGCATGGTCCAGCTCGCCCTCGGCGACCCTTCGCGCCGCATGGTGCGCCACGAGGCCGGCGCCGGCGAGCCGACGGAGGTCTGGCTCTACACGACGATCGACCGCCGCTACGAACGCCAGCAGGTCGACATCATCGACATCGATGGCTCGCCGCTCCACCGCCCGGCGCGCGCCTGGGTGACCGTCCTCCAGGAGCGGGAGGTCCTCGGCACCCGCGTGGAATTCGTCGGGGGCCTCGTCCGCGCCTGGGAGTCCTACGAGGAGGGCTCGCGGCCGTGAAGTGCCCGAAATGCGGCGAAGACCGCGACAAGGTCGTCGATTCGCGCGCCGTCGGCGGCGGCTCGGCCGTGCGCCGCCGGCGCCTCTGCCTGGCGTGCGGCCACCGCTACACGACGCGCGAGCAGGCCGTCGGCCAGGTCCTGATGGTCCAGAAGCGCGACGCCCGTCTCGAAACCTTCGACAAGGCCAAGCTCCGCCGCTCGATCGACCACGCCATCGTCAAGCGTCCCGTCTCCGGCGTCCAGGTCGACGCCCTGATCAACGGCCTCGCCGACGAGCTGAAGGCGGAGTTCGAGGACCTCGTCCCCTCGACCGAGATCGGCCGCCGCGTGATGGCCGGCCTCGAGCTCATCGACGAGGTCGCCTACCTTCGCTACGCCTCCATCTTCAAGCGCTTCCGCGACGCCGCCCAGTTCACGACCGAGGTCGAAAACCTCATCAAGCGCGAGTAGGCGCCTCCCCCCGCCGCTCCCCCGCCTGCCGCCCGACGATGGATGTCCCGCCCCCA
>JAZQOP010000347.1:0-1683 GCA_045627965.1 Kiritimatiellia bacterium
CCCTGGCGCTGCTGCTCCTGCTGCCGGTCGCCGCCCTCGCGCAGGTCGACATCTCGTGGTCGTTCGTGAACGCGCGCGGCCCGCTCTTCGCGCCGATCCCGGCGGTCCTCAAGCTGACCAACCTCTCGGGCGTCGACCTGGCCTTTGGCCCGGACGGCATCGCCGACCTGTCCTTCCAGGCCGAGGATTCCGCCCATCGCCTGGCCGAGGAGGTCGCCTCCCCGCGCCCGCTCCTCCCCGACGGCTTCGCGATCCCCGACGGCGCCACCGCCTCCGTCACCGTCGATGTCGCGCGCGTCGTCCGCTTCATCGAGGCCGACTCCTACATGGTCACGCCCGTCCTCTCGATCCCGGGCGTCCCGCCGATGGCCGGCCGCCGCCTCTCGCTGGAGCTCCAGCCGGGCATCGTCGTCCAGTCGCGCGAGTTCGGCCTCAAGGGCATGGCCCGCCACCGCGAAGCCACCCTCCGCGTCATCCACCGCCCGCCGGCCGACGTCGCCTTCTTCCGCCTCGACAACCCCTCCGAG
This sequence comes from Kiritimatiellia bacterium, assembly GCA_045627965.1. Lineage (GTDB taxonomy): Bacteria > Verrucomicrobiota > Kiritimatiellia > CAIQIC01 > Lenti-01 > RGIG3636. The sequence goes on from JAZQOP010000347.1 coordinate 528, forward strand.
TCCGCCTGCTTCGGCGTCTACGAGCTGGGCACCATCATCCGCTATTTCACCCCCCAGGTCGAGCTCGACGCCTCCTCCGTCGTCCACGTCCTTTTCCAGAACACGCCCGACCGCTTCATCCACGCCATGTTCACCTACGACGGCCGCCCCGCCGGCACCGAGGTCTACCTCGCACGCGTCGGCGCCATCTCCCTCCTCCGTTCCGCATCCGGCGAGGTCGTCGTCAACGGCGGCACCCGCTTCGAGCTCGACCCGTCCATGCCCGGACGCCTTTCCGCCCCGTCGCTCCCGCCCTCCGTCCCCGAGGTCTCCTTCGGCAAGGACGGCCTGGCCGCCGAGCACCACAAGGACGACGCTCCCGCCCCCAAGCACTGGTGGCAACGCTGACGGAGCCCTGGCCATGTTTACCGACGCCCCCCTCTACGAGTCCTCCGCCGCCGCCCTGGCCGTCCTCCTCTACGCCATCGCCGCCCTCGGCCTCCTGGCCTTTGCCGCCGCGCTCTTCTTTCCGGCCCCGGCCGCGCGCCTCCTTCGCGCCTTCCCCCGCTCCCGCATCCCGGCGCTGGTCCTGACGGCCCTGGCCTCCGCCGTTTCCGGATGGATCGTCTACCACGCGGCCCTCGGACGCTTCGAGTTCCTCAAGCCGGCCATCCCCCTCCTGGCGGGCGGCCTCTTCCTGGCCTCGGCCTGGGCCCTGCGCGAGCTTTTGGCCGTCCGCGCCCTGGCCGCCTGCGTACTCCTGGGCGCCGACCCCGTCCTCGATGCCATCCTCTGGGCGCCGGACCTGGCCGCACGCAACTACGCGACCGCCCTCGTCTACGTCGCCATCGTCGCCGCGGCCGCGCTCCTCCTGCATCCCTGGCTCTACACCCGCGCCCTCCGCTTCCTCTCCGCCCATCCTGCCGCCCGCCGCTCCGCCGCCGTCGCCGCCCTCCTCCTCGCCGCCGCCGCCCTTTTCTTCGCCCTCTAGTCCCCCCCTCGAATCCCCGCCCGCCCACTAGCCACTAGCCACTAGCCACTAGCCACTAAAACGCAGAGTATAAATTATACGATTACTGCCTATACAATAACGCACACAAGTTACTTCAGCGCAAGCGCTGCCTTATATGCCGTTGATGTGGCATTCTGTATTCTGCCGACCTTTGCGGAGTCGCCC
>JAZQOP010000348.1:0-1869 GCA_045627965.1 Kiritimatiellia bacterium
ATGGCGACGGCACGCAGGTTGGAGGGGCGGAGCAGGTCGCGCAGCGTGCCCTTGGCCCAGGCCGGGAAGAGGGGCCACGGGGCGTGGACCGGCAGGTCGCTGAACGGCCAGAACAGCGGGATGCCGATGGGCGGACGGAAATCCTGCGTGAAGGCGTCGAAAAGCAGGTGGGAGAACGCAACGAGCAGCAGGAGGGCCAGGATGGGGCGGGCGGGCACCTCCCGTGGCATGGCGCGGCGCAGGAAGAGATAGGCGGCGGGGACCCCCGCCAAGGCAAAGAGGATGGAGTGGGTGAAGCCTTGGTGGAACTGGTTGAGGGCGCCGGCGAGGAGCCCGGGCACGTAGTCGATGTCCGGCCAGCAGGAGAGGGCGACCAGCGCGGCGCCGGCCAGGATGGAGGAGCGCTTCGGGGGCAGAAACGCCCATGCCGCCCCGGCTCCCAGGGCGGCATGGACGATCGGCGACGGCATGGCGGCCGTTTTGGGCGGCGGCAGCGCTAGCGGACGGCCTCGAGGGCGGTGCGGACGGAGGCGGAAAGGTCCTGTCCGCGCAGGTCGCGCCCCAGGACGGCGCCGTTGACGTCGAGCAGGTAGGAGGTGGACTGCCCGAAGATCGAAAGCCGGCGGGCCAGGCCGTTGTCGGCGACGACGACCGGCCACGGCAGGTTCAGGTCCGCCAGGGCGGCGGCATCGCGCTGGAGGCAGACGCCGATGACTTCGAAGCCCTGCTGGTGGTAGCGGTTGAAGAGGTCGATCTGGGCGGAGAGGTTGGCCTCCCAAAGGTGCCAGCCGCGGACGAAGAAGTCGACGAGGACGACGTGCCCGCGGTAGGCGGCGGAGTTGATGGGGCGCCCGTAGAGGTCGGTCATCGAGAACTCGGGGAACTGGGTCCCCGCGGCGGAACCGGCGCGGCGGAGGGCCATTTCCATGACGGAGAGGGGCATCGAGGCGGTGCCGGTGGACTTCGGACGCGCGATGTAGAGCGGGTCGCCAGGGCCTTCGCCGCCATACCACTTGTACATTTCGGGACGGTAGGAGGGGGATTTCTGGTAGTCGGCGATCAGCTTTTGGATGGCGTCGCGGTCGCCCGTCTCGGCAAGCAGCTCGGCTTCCTTGACATAGAGGCGCGACAGGTCGGCCTCCGGCGCGCTCGCCGACAGGGTGGCGCGGGCGTCGCGGACAACCTTCAGGGCGGCGGGATACTGGTGGCGCATGTCGCCGGCGACGGATGCCTCGATGACGGCGGCGCGGATGATGGCGTCGGCGTCGCCGGAGTCGCGCGCGGCGGCCACCAGCGCCTGGACGTCTTCGACGACGGCGGACCATTCCGCCTCCGTGTAGACGCCGTGGCCCATGGCCTGCAGGCGGCTGAGAAGGGCCTGGCTGCGCGCCTCGAAGTCCGCGTCGGCCGCGGTCGCGGCTGCCGGAACGAACAGGGCGCACGCCGCCAGGGCGGCAAGGGCAATACGAATGGACATGCGGGTCATGGGAACCTCCAACGGAAGAATTGTGAAACTGCGCCGCCCATTCTGCCCATCCGCGCGCCGAAAACAAGCAGAAAAGGCGTCCTCCCAAAGGTTTCGTGAGTTGTACAAAGAGACCGGACAGGGACACACTGCCCACGGGTGGGGGGCGACGAGAGGGCTTCTGGCACCCAATTGGGTGCCAGAAGCCCGAGCGTCGCTCCCTACCCAACATGTGCTTGCAACCATAGACAAGGAGATGACCGACATGCACAACCTACACCCATCCGCCCCGGGACGCAAACACCAATTGACCATGGAGAAGCGTTCGCAGATCGAATGCCTCTACAACCGGAACCTGCGCCTCCCCAAGAAGGAGCGCCTGTCCCTCCGCCGCCTCGCGGCGC
>JAZQOP010000349.1:0-2960 GCA_045627965.1 Kiritimatiellia bacterium
GGACGCGGCATCGTGCGCTTCTACGCCGCCTTCGAGGCCGGCGACTCCGACGGCGACGGCCTGAACGACGCCTTCGAGACGCTCGCCCTGGGCACCAGCACCAACAGCCCCGACTCCGACGGCGACGGCGTCGACGACGCCGCGGAATACGCCGCCGGCAGCAACCCCGCCGTCTCCAACGTCTGGTGGGAGATCAAGACGACGAATGAGATCTCCTATTGGCAATATCTCGGCTCAAGGGACACGTGGAGTTCTCAGCCGGCCATCGAATTTTGGACGAACATTGTCGGACAAGCTCCGGCAACCCAACGGATCGTCAAGGACGTGAAGCTCGACGGCTATGTCGACGACGCGATTACGGTGGATGGGACATTTGTCGATTTCACGAAGGGGCCGCAGACGTTTTTCCGGCGCAGCCTCACAAACGAAATCCTCTCTTTGCAGGACGGGACCTTTCCCTTGGGCCTTTACGACTGCCCATCTCCCGGCTATTCCGGTCCGAACGAGGTTCGATTGGGCGACGTAGCGGGACATCCGCTTTGCGTGGAATGGACGTGGCTGGTCCCGCTGGACATCCGCCTCGAACACATCAACACGAACGGAGCCCCGCTGGTGGTCAATCCGTCAGGCTCGTGCCCCAACCGCGCCTTCACATGCCAGGCGACCGTGCTGCCGGCAACTTTCCCCGATGCCCAGATCTTTTGGAGCTGCACGAACGCCGGCATGTCCTTCGTCGGCGGCGTGACGAACGGCCGGACAGTCCAAATGACGGGGACGCAGCCCGGCGATTGGTCCGCCACCGTCACGATCCGGGCGTCCACCACGAACACGGCGACATTGCACGGGACCATCCTGGAAAAGAAGGTCGTCCCCGTCTTTTTGCACATCGTCCGCGACGATTGCGGGCAAAACCCGGCCAGCACCGTGGAGCACTTCCGGAGTTTGCTGTCCGGCGCCAACCAGATCTGGGAACAGGCGGGCATCGAGTTCCAGCTGGCGGGAAATGTGATGCATACCAACAAGACGGACTGGCTTGTGCTATCGCCGGACAACGATTGGGAAACCCAAGATCAGCTCCAGGCCATTGATTGGCATACGGGGGGCGTTGAAGTGTATTGTGTGGAGCGATTTGGGGAAGGTGGCATTGAGGGCCTTCATTTCGCTCCTGGCGACGAACGAGATGGATTGACCATAGCTGCAAATGCCACGGCACAAACGCTGGCTCATGAGCTCGGTCACGCATGCGGATTGCAGGATATTTATATAACGCGAACGATTGCAGAGACAACCAGAAGCTTGCCGAATACAACATTAAGTCCACTTTTTCTCGTGGCGGATTACTGCGACGACATGCCCGGGTGCGGTTATGGTCCCTTGCCTTTACATTCTTTACTAAGGCGGCTGCTCATGTATGGCGTGAAAATAGATACTGCCGTTGATATTCCATTTGGCAGCGTTTTGGGGATGAATGCTGACGCTTCAACAGCATTTATTCCTGTCGGATTGACGAATTTGCGGACGAGAAATCCAGAACATTGGTAGGCGGAGAGAGGGCGAGCATGAAAAGAAGATTTTTGAAGATCGTGTCGGGGGTGATTTTCATTGTTTGCATTGGTTTGCCGGACGGCGGCGGCATGGAAGACAGGGGCGACGTTGAAATCCTCATCATGATGCACAGGCATCGTGGCGAGCCTTCGCTTGCCGATGACTTGCAGGCATACGCCAAGGCCAAGGGGTTTTCGGACGGAGAGATGGCGCTGCGTCTCGTTGAATTGGTGCAAGCGGCTTTCAACGAAGACATGGACGAGGAAGAACACGCGATCGCCGATGGCGCCATTTGCGGGTTGCTTCCGTTCGGAGGGGAAAAGGAATCGGCTTTTCTTTTGGACGTTCTACGAAAAACAGAGGACGGGCACATCCGCCTTTCCGCCATCATGGTCGGGATGAGGCTGTCGCCATCGAATTGGGAAGAATGGCTTGCCGAGGTCTGCGGCGGGACCCGATGCGGGATGCTCGAACGCTATGTCGCGTACAGGGAAGTATTTCGAATCGGGAAAGATAGCGGTGGAGAGGTCCGCCGCCGTGTGGGAAACGTTTTCGCTGAACTCGCGGGAAAGGAAGAAGACCGAGGAAACCATGACCACCTGCTCCGCTGGGCGGATGAATTGCTCAAATGCAATCCAGGGGATCGTGAGGCCCAGGAGCAAGGGCCTCCGAATTGACAGGTGGCATTCGGCGGACTTTCGCGGCCGCAATTTTTGTTGAATGCGATCCACTCCGAGATCGGGCCCTGCCGGGGGAAGAGGTTAGTGATTAGAGGGCGGGATAAGCCCGCCAGGGGCGATGATGGGACAGGACATTCGACGATTTTGCGAATCCGAGGAAGTGCGGATGCGAGGGGACGCAGGGGGAGCCGAATGGGACGGCTGGAAAGGCGGGTTCGGTAGGGCCCGATCTCCGGGCGGGCCGCCGCGGAAGAAATAGGCGAACCCAAGCCCAATGCCGACGCCGATGGCCGACGGGCGTCCCCTGGCCAAACTGGACGGCCTGGAAGGACGAGGCGCCGCGCGATTTTTCAGCAAAACGTTCGGTTTTTTGCACGTTTTTCTGGTCCTCGCTTTGCCGGCGGCGGTGAATTGCAACTGAAAAGGGACACGGAATCTTGTGGTGCGTGGGACATGGGATTAGGCGACGGAAGTCTGGTAGGCGATGGCGGCCTGTCCGCCGAGCGATTCGCGATGGATGGAGTTGAGCCAAGCTTCGAGGTTGCGGATGCGCCTGACGGGCACTTTTGAGAAGTCCGTGCCTTTGGGATGCCAACGTCGGACGAGCCGGTTGAGGTTTTCGACGGAGCCTTTCTCCCATGCGGCATAGGCCTGGGTGTAGTAGACGTTGCAGGCGAGGATCTTTTCGAGCGAGGCGGCGTCGAGGAATTCGCATCCGTTGTCCGTGGTCACGGA
>JAZQOP010000350.1:0-5556 GCA_045627965.1 Kiritimatiellia bacterium
CGTGGTGCAAAAACGAAAGCATACACGATTCTGGGCGTCGCCGCCATTCCGCACCCGACAGGTGCAGCTCCAAAACCCCGCCATCCCCCGGCAATTGGCGACTGAAACCCCCTCCCGCCATCCTCAACCGAGGAGTATAGGTTGAATGAACGTTGCAGAATGTCAAGGGGATACGCCACCAGGGCGGCGCAGGAGGGGCGGAGGGGGGCGGCCGCCGGCCAGGGCGTCCCCGGGGCCGCCCCGGGCGGCGCTCCATGCCGTGAGATTAAGGTGGGGCATTGGGTTTGGCACATTTTGCGGTGGCCGCCCCGAGGCGTCCGGGACATCGGCGGCCCCCTCTTTTCCGGCATTCCGGCCATTTTTTGCTCCCCCGCCCGCCGTCGCGGTGCTATCGTTCACGGATGTTCGGCCGTCCTTTTCCATCCCGGCCGGCCCGTGAGGTGCCCATGAACCGAATCATCGCCAAGAAACAGCTGTCCCAGGAAGTCTACCAGATGGTGCTCGAAGCGCCGCTGATCGCCCGCGAGCGCAAGGCCGGCCAGTTTGTCATCCTCCAGCTCGACACCGACTACGGCGAGCGCATCCCCCTGACGATTGCCGATGCCGACCCCGAAAAGGGCACCGTCACCATCATCTTCCAGACCGTCGGCCGCACGACCCACCTGCTTGCCGAAAAGGGAGTCGGCGACACCGTCGAAAACCTCGTCGGGCCGCTCGGGCAGCCGACGCACATCGAGAAGTTCGGCACGGTCGTCTGCGTGGGCGGCGGCATCGGCGTGGCGCCCATGCACCCCATCGCCCAAGCGATGAAGGCCGCCGGCAACCGCCTGGTCGTCATCATCGGCGCCCGCAACAAGGACCTCGTCATCATGGAGGACGAGATGCGCGCCCTCGCCGACGAGCTCATCATCGTCACCGACGACGGCTCCTACGGCCGCAAGGCGCTCGTCACCGAGCCGCTCAAGGAGTTCTGCGAGCAGACGCCCCCGCCCGACCTCGTCGTCGCCATCGGCCCGCCGATCATGATGAAGTTCTGCGCCAAGACCACCCTGCCCTACGGCGTCAAGACCGTCGTCAGCCTCAACACCGTCATGATCGACGGCACGGGCATGTGCGGCGGGTGCCGCGTCACCGTCGGCGGCCAGACCCGCTTCGTCTGCGTCGACGGCCCCGAGTTCGACGGCCACCAGGTCGACTTCGACCTCATGATGCAGCGCCTCGGCGCCTTCCGTCCGCAGGAGCAGACCGCCCACGACGCCTACCACCAGTGCCACCTCCAGGCCGCCGCCGACAAGCTCCAGGCCGCCCAGCAGCGCTAACGCCCCGCCCCCCCGCGAAAGGACTTTCCCATGACCCCGAAAGAAAAGATGGCCATCCCCGCGCAGCCCATGCCCGAGCAGGACCCGAAGGTCCGCGCGACCAACATGAAGGAAGTCGCGCTGGGCTACACCGCCGAGCAGGCCCGGACCGAAGCCTCGCGCTGCCTCCAGTGCAAGAACGCGCCGTGCGTCAAGGGCTGCCCCGTCGGCATCGACATCCCCGCCTTCCTGAAGGCGGCCGGCGAGGGCGACTTCGCGGGCGCCTACGGCACGATTTCCGCCTCCAGCCTGCTGCCGGCCGTCTGCGGCCGCGTCTGCCCGCAGGAAAAGCAGTGCCAGAAGGAGTGCACGATGGGCAAGGCGCTCAAGGACGTCTCCAAGGCCGTCGCCATCGGCCGCGTCGAGCGCTACTGCGCCGACCTGGCCCGCGAAACCGCCGCGGCGCCCCTGCCCGAGATCGCCCCCGCGACCGGCAAGCGCGTCGCCGTCGTCGGGTCCGGCCCCGCGGGCATCACCGTCGCCGCCGACGTCCGCCGCGCCGGACACGAGGTCGTCCTGTTCGAGGCCTTCCACAAGGCCGGCGGCGTCCTCGTCTACGGCATCCCGGAGTTCCGCCTGCCCAAGTCCATCGTCCAGGCCGAGCTCGACAAGCTCAAGGCGATGGGCGTCGAAATCCGCACCAACTTCGTCGTCGGCCGCACGCGCAAGCTGACCGACCTCATCGACAAGGACGGCTTCGACGCCGTCTTCGTCGGGACCGGCGCCGGGCTGCCGAAGTTCATGGGCATCGAGGGCGAGAACCTCGTCGGCGTCTACTCCGCCAACGAATACCTCACGCGCTCGAACCTCATGAAGGCCTACGACCGCGAGCATGCCGCCACGCCCATCCACGTCGTCGACCGCGTCGCCGTCCTGGGCGGCGGCAACGTCGCCATGGATGCCGCGCGCACGGCCCTGCGCCTTGGCGCCAAGGAGGTCCACCTCATCTACCGCCGCACCGAAAAGGAGATGCCGGCCCGCGCCGAGGAAATCCACCATGCCAAGGAAGAGGGCGTCCAGTTCCACTTCCTCGAGAACGCCAAGCGCATCCTCGGCGAAAACGGCAAGGTCACGGGCATCGAATGCCTCCGCTACGAGCTCGGCGAGCCCGACGCCTCCGGCCGCCGCCGCCCCGTCGTCGTCGAAGGCAGCGAGTTCACCATTCCGATGGACGCCGTCATCGTCGCGCTGGGCAACGAGTCCAACCCGCTCATCAAGGCGACCACCCCCGGCCTCGAAACCGACGCCAAGGGGCACATCGTCGCCGACGAAAACGGGCGCACCAGCCTGCCGCGCGTCTTTGCCGGCGGCGACATCGTCCTGGGCGCCGCGACCGTCATCCTGGCCATGGGCGAAGGCCGCAAGGCCGCCGCGGCCATCAACAAGATGCTCGCCGAAGAGGCCTAGGCAAGGCCCCTTCCCGCCCCTCCCTCCCCTTCCGCGCCGCCGCAACGGGCGGCGGCCGTCCGGCTAGGCCTGCAGCTGCCGCCTGAGGAACGCCCGGAGCGCCTCCAGGTCGGGCGTCGTCAGGATGGGGATCAGGCCGTTGATCTCGTCGACGTCGCGGTCCCACCAGCGGAAGCGCAGCAGCAGCCCCGCCAGCTCCTCGTCGAAGCGCCGGCGGACCCTGCGCGCCGGATTGCCGACGACGACCGAATAGGCCTCGACATCCGAGCCGACGACGCTGTTTGCGCCGATGATCGCCCCGTCCCCGACATGCACGCCGGGCAGGATCGTGGCATTTTGGCCGATCCAGACGTCGTTCCCGACGACGGTGTCGCCCTTCAGCGGCAGCACCTCGCGGGCCGGGGCCTGCTGCCGCCAGCCCTCCAGGACGTAGAACGGATACGTCGTCGCCGCGTTCATCTGGTGGTTCGCGCCGTTCATGACGAACTCCACGCCCGCCGCGATCTGGCAGAACTTCCCGATAACCAGGCGGTCGCCGAGAAAGTCGTAATGGTGCGTCACGTGCCGCTCGAAGTCGCGGTCGGCGACATACGTGAAAGCGCCGACCACGATGTTCGGGTTCCGGATCGTCGGCCTGACGTAGGTCATCGACTCCACCCCGGCGACGGGATGGACGACATTCGGGTCGGGCCTCTTCACGGCGTCAAGGAGGGCTCCACCATGGCACCGAGCCGCATGAAGCCCGTCATCGCCGCGCCCGTCAGCTCTTCCGGCGAACGCGCATTCTTCAGCGTCGGCAAAATCCCGCGGATGGCGCCGATCGCCGTCAAGATTTCGCCCTTGTTCTCCGGCGAGAACATATCGGCAACCTCCATGATGAAATCGGCGGAGATATCGTCCCCCATGTCGGCCAGGCCTTCCTCGATCCCTTCGATGAAGTCCGCGATGACCCAGACCCCGTCCATCTTCTTCATCTGCAGCGCCTGGCCTTCCTCGCCGTTCGCCTTCACTTCCACGAGCGTCACCGTGCCGTCCTCGTTCTCGGACACCAGCTTGAACGTCGCGCCAAGCTCGTCCGCGACCGCCTCCTGGAATTCCGCCTGCCCCTGGATGAACTTCATCAGCTCCTTGACCCCCTTCGAGCCCAGCAGCGCGGAATAGTCGCCCTCGATGATCTTCTGGCGGTCCAGCGACCCGATGGCCTTCAGCACGACGGCAAGGTTCTTGATGTCCGCCGCAGTGACCGCGTCGATGATTTCCACGTAGTCGCCGTCGTACTGCTTCGCCAGCGCCACGAGGTTGTCCGCCTGGGCGCCCACCACGTCCGCGACGTCCGACAGCAGCCCCGCCGCCGCGTTCCAGCACTCCGCGTCGACCGCCTGCACATACGGCGCGACCGCCGCCGTGATCTTGCCCCGCGTCGAGCTCGGCAGCATCCCGTACGCCTTCTGCACATCCAGCGTCGTGCACGCATCCATGAATTCCTGCGCCGCCGCCTGCGCCTCTTCGCCGGGGGTCTTCGGCGCCGGCTTCGAGCACCCTGCGGGCAACCACGCGCACGCCGCCAGCGCCGCCGCCGCAAAAATCGCCATCCGTTTCATGAGCCGTCCTTTCATCCTGTCCGATTTCCTTCGCCCCACTTTTAGCAAGCCCGCGGCCGCCTTGGCAAGCCCAAAAGCCGCGCCGGCGGGAAAAACGTCCGCCCGGGCCCGTTTCCTCCAAAAAACGCCGCGGCGGCAAAAATGGAATTGGACCCGGGCCGCCGCCTGTGGTAGGTTTTTCCGCGTCACGAGCGGCCGTCCGACGGCCGGGAAAGGATATTTTCATGAAAGTAGTAGTCACGGGCGGCACCGGCTTCACCGGCAGCCATCTGACCCGCCGCATGCTCGATCGCGGATACGACGTCGTCGTCCTCGACAACCAGAAAGGCCTCTTCGACGACGAGTTCAAGGCCCGCGGCGCCAAGATCATCTACGGCAGCGTCACCGACGAAAAGGTCCTCGACGAGGCCCTCGAAGGCGCCGACACCGTCCACCACCTCGCCGCCGCCTTCCGCAAGGTCAACATGGCCGACCGCGTCTACTCCGAGGTCAACCAGGGCGGCATGCGCAAGCTTCTCGAGACTGCCAAGCGCCGCGGCGTCCGCAAGGTCGTCTACTGCTCCACCCAGGGCGTCCACGGCAACGTCGCCTCCCTCTCCCAGAACCCGCCCGTCCCCGGCGACGAAAACTCCCCTATCAAGCCCGAGGACTACTACCAGTTCTCCAAGCACCAGGGCGAAATCGTCGCCAAGGAGTTCGTCGAGAAGGAAGGCATGGACATCACCGTCCTCCGCCCCACCGCCCTCTACGGACCCGGCGACCCCGGCCGCTTCCTCATGATGTACAAGTGGGTCCGCCGCGGCTTCTTCCCCTTCTTCGGCAACGGCAAGGTCTTCTACCACCCGGTCTACGTCGAAAACTTCGTCGACGCCCACGAGCTCGCCGCCAAGGTCCCCGAGGCCAAGGGCCAGACCTACATCATCGCCGACGACAAGTACTACTACATCAAGGACATCGTCGCCATGATCTCCGAGGTCATGGACATGCCCTGCAAGTTCCTCCACCTCCCCTTCGCACCCCTCTACGCCGCCTCCGCCGTCGTCGAGTTCATCTACAAGCCCCTTCCCTGGGATCCCCCGATCTTCCGCCGCCGCGCCGACTGGTTCCGCCAAAACCGCGGCTTCAAGATCGACAAGGCCCGCAAGGAACTCGGCTACGAGCCCAAGGTCGCCCTCCGCGAAGGCCTCAAG
>JAZQOP010000351.1:0-1600 GCA_045627965.1 Kiritimatiellia bacterium
GGAAGGCCCGGGCGTCCAGGGGCACCGGCGCGGGGTCGAGGCCGAGCTCGGCGCCCATGCGGACGTCCGAGAGCAGGGCCATCGCCTCGACGCGCCCCAGGCGCCGCGCCAGCGCCAGCGACGCCGCGGCCCGCAGGAAGCGGTCCTCGGCCCAGCAGAGGTCCAGCCGCTGCATCGCCTCGTAGTCCTGGCGGGCCAGGGCGCGCGCCACGGCCAGCGAATCGGCCAGCACGGCCGCTTCGTCGCGGCCGCAATGCAGGGGGCAGATGCGTTCCAGGAGGAGGCGCGGGGGGACGCGCAGCCAGTAGCAGGGCAGCGGCGAGCGGCCGCCGCCGAAGTCCGCCATCGGCACCAGGGCCAGGCCCAGCTCCGCCAGCACGCGGTTCGCGGGAGGAATGCGCCCCAGCGCATGCAGCGCCGGCAGGTGCAGCAGGATGCGGACGTCCAGCCCCGTGCCGCAGCGCACGAGCGGCCCCGCCAGGTAGCCCAGGCGCGGCTCGAACGCCCAGCGCAGGCCCGCGGCCTCCAGGCGGGAGTCCGCCTCCAGGACCGCCGCCAGCAGCGCATCCGCATCCGCGACCGGTCCCTCGGCATCGATCAGCACATGCGACTCCCGTCCGACCGCCGCGCGGACCCCCGGCGGCAACGACAGGTCCGGCCCGTGCAGCGCCTCCTCGACGCGGGAGGCGACCTGCCGGCGCCCTTCCTTCTGCGATTTCGAGAAAAACGGCTCGTCCGCCAGGTTGCGGCCCAGCGACAAAGCCACCCGGAGCAGCCCCGCCTCGTGCGGGAGGTCCGCCGGCGCCTGGCGCGGCGCCGCGGCGGCGGCCGGCGGCGGCGTCCGGAAAAGCCCTTCGCCCTCCGACGGGTTCGCCATCAGGGCCATGAGCTCGTCGCGGATCGCGGCAGCCTCCTCGTAGCGTTCAGCGCACCGGGCGGCGCGCAGGCGCCCCTCCAGGCGGGATGCCGCCACCGCGTAGCGAACCGCCGCGTCGGCCGAGGCCGGCACGCGGCCCGCATACGGACGGATCACCGTCCCGGGCCCCGTCCAGTGGATGTGCTTCGCCAGCACGTCGTAGCAGGCCGGGCAACGGCTCGAGTGCGTCCGGATCATCTTCCGCACCGCCATGCCGCACGCCGGGCAGCGCCCGTCGACATCGTCGGCGTCGTCGGAGGCCTCCGCGCGGGAGTCCGGGCCGTCGCCGCCGCGCCCCAGGCCCTTGCCCAAGGCCTCCAGGACATCCGCCGGGCCCAGCTCGCCGCCCTCCGGGCCGGACGGCTCCCCGGCGTCGCGCTCCCGCGTGAGCTTCCTGCCCAGCTCCTCCAGCTTTTTCAGCGCATCCACCAGGTCGCCCGGTTCCACGCCCGTCTCGTCCGGCGGCTTCAGGCCAAACTCCGCCGCACAGGTCGCACAAAGGTGGACCTGGAGCATCTTCCCGTCGATGACGCGCATCAAGTGCACGACCGCAGGCTCCTGTTGGCATCTGTCGCAAAGCATGTCCCGCAATTCTACCCCCCCGCCACGCCCCGCGCAAGCCCCCCCCGAGAAAAACGCATCCCTTTTCGCGGCCCGGACGAGCCCCCGGGAAGCCCCTCCCCT
>JAZQOP010000352.1:0-6799 GCA_045627965.1 Kiritimatiellia bacterium
CCCGATCTCCGAGCGGGCCGCCTTCGCCCCCCCTGCGGTCGCGCATGATCGCCGAAGAATCGCCCAATGCCTCCCCCTTCGCCCCCATTGCGGACCATTCACCCGTCGCGGGCCGTCCGGAGGTCGGCCCCTGCCGGCTCCGCCTCCACAACCGCTCCATTCGGCTTTCCCTGCGTTCCCTCGCATGATTTCCGAAGCCATCCCCATCATCGCCCCTAGCGGGCTTCAGCACGCCCACTAACCACTGATCACGGACCTCTCTCCCTCCCCACTAATTCCCCTCTGCGTCCTTCCCGCACGCATAAGCGCCATCCCGGTCTTATAGTTCGTCAATCCCGATCGACCTGAGATAGTGGTATGTCGAGTCATAGAACGACGGCAAGCGCGTAGGATCCTCGGGGAACCCCTCCGTATTCATTCGCGGATTGCCTTCCGGCACGCAGATGACAAGCCCCTGGCGAGCCCGAGTCAGCAGGACCCGATAAGCATTGAGCATGTACTTCCGCTGCTCTTCGTTCCTCTCTGGAGTCCACGCCGTTCGCCCATTGAACTTGTAATAGGACCAGTGGCCGTTCTCACAACGGAAATCGGCATCCCAAAGGACGCAGGCATAATCGAGTTCAAGCCCTTGCACCTGGATTTCCGTTGCCGCCTCTTCAAGGTAATTCGACGACCGGACATCCTGCTTGTCTTCGAGAAACCAATGCACCGCGTACTCGTCCCCCTGCGCCAGCACATTGACGGCCTGCGGCTTGAAACGCGCGGCGACCTTCGACACCAAAATGCCGGTCTGTGAAGTACCTCTGGCATTCTCCCGAAGCCATGCCCGCGCCTTGTTGATATCTCGCGTCAGATAAACCGGATAATGATTCGCCACCACCTCCGCATACAATTTCCCGGCCTGGGCATCAAAGGAGAGAAGCGCATGGATGAAATCCGAAAGACGTTCGGCCCGGAACGAACGACGATTGACGGCCAGATGCAAAGCATCCGAGTAGGTCACATTCGGATGATCCCGCAACAGTTCGTTAACCTTGCCTTCCGCATACTCGGGATCGGTCAACTTGTTCGAAATATGGACCTTCCAATCGCGGTAGTACATGTTGAGCGCGTTGATCCACTCCGCGATCCCCGCCTCGCCGGTATTGATTTCCTGCCCGCCACCGACAAGGCAAACGATCACTGCCCAGTCCTGATGATGGTCAAGCGACCAAATCAAAAAAGCCGCCTCCGAAACCGGGAAGTTCGGGACTTTCAACTTGTTCCCATACGTCCCGCCTCGTTTGAGATAATCCGCAAGGCGCTTGTGCGTCCAGGAACGTTGCGCCTCGTCAAAAATCGCCACGTGCTCCCATTCGCCGTATCCGGCTTCCTCACGGGCAACCGCCTTTGCCGGGTCGATTTCCAGCTTTCCGTTTTCAACTGGATTTTTGATTTTCGCGAGCATGTTTTCGCGATAACGGTGAATAATCTGGATAAACTCCCGCACCTCGCGACGCGAATCCGAAATGTTTTTCCTTTCGCCTCTCTCGTCGCACTTCCTCTTGTTGTCCTTCGCGAGCGCCTCTGTCAGCACGGCCACAAGCGGACCATTCCCGGACAGATAGACGGCGCCATCCTCTTTTGAGAACTTACCGTCCTTGTAGCTCTGCTTGACGGCGACATCAAGCCCGACAAGCGTCTTGCCCGCCCCCGGCACACCCGTCACAAAACAGATGCTCTTTTCGCCCCTCTGCTTGCTCGTTTCAATCACATCGAGGATGTAGGCGATCGTCGCATCCGTCGACACTTTATCCGCTTCATGCCGGGTAATATCTTCGACCGAATGATTCTCGTAAAGTGCCCGCGCCGCCTCGACAATCGTCGGCGTCGGCAAATATGGACTGATCACCCACTGTTCGCCCCAGGTTTCCTCCTTGATCCCGCTCTCATGCCCCTTCACGACCGCTTCAATCAATTCGCTGATGCCATCCTCTCCCACAATGAGCGGATTCAGTATCTGGTCATGATACGCAGATGTCTGAAGCCTCCATTTTTTGCGGTCGCACTTCGTCGGGACAAGAATCGGCGCAATAGGCTTGTCGCCACTGTACAAATGGAAATTTTTAAGATCAAGCGCGTAGTCGAGCACTTGCTCGACATCCGCCTGCAACGCGTCCTTTTGCCCAACCTTGAACTCCAGGCAGAAGATGATGCCCCGGAGCAGCAGAACCACGTCGATGCGCTTGCCAAGCCGAGGAATGTCATACTCGAAAAAGACGTAGGCATTCTCGTGCGACCAAGACGAAAGCGCCCCCCGTAGAACCGCAATTTCCCCCTCCCAGGCTTCGATAGATGTCGTTGGCGCAGTCCCGTGGAACGAAGAGGCAATCTCTCCAAGAATCGCATGGGGCTCCCTGGAAAGAAACTCCCCTAGCGTGGCCCCATACATGCATCTATTGCGTTGGACCATAACACACTCTCATTCCTGGATTCAAAATATTCCTCTCGAACCAGGCCGAATCGACAAGACGAAGCATCCGGCAGCCACAATCATAACGCCGGCGATTCTATCCAGGCGGGCGTGGGGATGGCAAGCGGAATGTGGCGGGACAAGAAAATCCGATCTTTTGCGGCATGAAAGGCAGGGTGTCAAGCCACGAAAAGCCCCCACGAAGCGGGGCAGATAGGGGCAAATCGTATTGACCAATTTTGTGGCTAGCCACAGTTTTGGTCAATGGGATGGAGAGGGATGGCGGGGGGAGATGGGGGGCGCAAAATCGGCAAAAAAGGCCAAGGTCGGGCCTTCATCTCACAGGGCAGGGCGGGGCGGAAAGCAAAAAAAGGAGCGGCCAATGGCCGCTCCCTGTTCGCTGGAATGCGAATTACTTGCGAAGCTTGCGACGAAGGACCATCGCCAGCGCGCCCAGGCCCAGCAGGCTCATCGTCGCCGGTTCCGGAACAGGCGTCGGCGAGTAGATGGACCACTCGGATCCCGGCAGACCGACTTCAATCACCGAACCAAGGTCGGTAGGGAATTCCATGGAAGAAGTCGTCGTTTTCACCGCAACCGCATCGCCATCGAAAATGTAATTCGTGCCCGAGGGGGCATCCGAGTAAGCGATGATACGCTGCCAAATATACCCAGGGGAAGAAGTGCCGGTACCCGCGATCGTGATCGTTGCAGCGGTGTTACCATCCAGCCCGCAAAGGTAATTATCCCAGACCGGAGTAGCGGTACCATAGAAATCATTGGCCGTATCCGCGTAAGACGCTGCGCCCGAAGCGAACTCACGGGTACCAAGGATAACCTCATCGGACTTATCGGCAGAAGCGGACCAGCAGAGGTCCCAAACGATGCTGTAATTGTCCATGATGCCGACGCTGTCATCGGCAGGATCATAAACAGCAAAGAACGTCCAATCGACCTTCCAGCATTCAGGAATAGTCTGTGCGGTGGCAGAAACCGCCACGAGTGCCATCAGAGCAATAGCAATAATTTTTTTCATTTCAAAACCCTTTCTTTTTAAATCTACTTGCTAATCGGCGACGGGTCCACAAATACACGCGCATCGCCCGTATCTTGGATGAAAAGCCCCGTTCCAATATTCACGACCCTGTTCGACGCGGCAGCGTTCCAACGCCCCGTCGCAGAACGAGTGTACGGCGTCCATTGCTGATTCGCGATATCCCAGAAATAGACCTTGCTGCCAGGCGTCACATTCGTTGCGACCGAATATTTGCCAAAGGCATTCGTCACCGGATACATCGTCGAGCAACGCGCGCTCAATGCAGAACCTCCAGCGACCGTAAATTCCGCCGAATCATCCTCGTTCAACTCACCGATGTAGGAAACCACATACTCAACCGAAGCCGTCGTAGGCGACTGCAGGAAGAAACCTTCGCCCGCCGTCATCAGCCGATTGGAAGCCGCCGCATTCCAGCGCCCAGCAGCCGACTTCGTATAAGGAGTCCAAGCCTGATTTCCCTCATCCCAAAAATAGACCTTGCTACCAGGTTGCAACTGCGCAGCGATGGAAGTCCTGCCCCACGTGTTGGTCGTGTTGTCCGGCGGCGGATTGAGAGGAAGGGAAACGAAAGTCATCTGGCCCCGGGGGGGGACGGTGTACTTGATGACGCCGATGGTGTTGACGGAATAGGCGGCGTCATCCTGGGCGAGGGCCGGGGCGGCCAGGGCGGCCAGGGCGGCCAGGGCAAGAGAAACGGCGAGCAATTTTTTCATGATCGAGTCTTTCCTTGTAGAGGGCAATCCCAACACCGGGAAGGCTACCCCTTTTTGGGGTCGTTTGGAAGCAGAAAAGCGGTGAAAAGCGTCAAACGTTTTTTCCGGGAGAGAATGAGGGGCGGGCGGGCCGGGATCAGGCACGGGCGAGGGCTTCGGCGATGGAGTCGCAGACGTAGTCGAGGGTGGAGGGGAGGAGGCCTGCGACGTTGATGCGGCCGCCCTTGACCATGTAGACGGCCTTCTTCTCGCGGAGGAAGGCGACCTGGGCGTCGTCGAGTCCGCTGTAGGAGAACATGCCCTTTTGGCGGAGGAGGTAGGAGAAATCGGCGTCCGGGCAGCGTTTGGAGAGTCCGTCGACGAGGGCAGCACGGTTGGAGGCGATGCGGTTGCGCATGGCGTCGAGTTCGCGGCGCCATTCGGCGCGGAGGGCGGGATCGGAGAGGAGGAGGAGGGCGATGGAGCCGCCGTGGCGCTGGGCGTTGGAGTAGATTTCGCGGACGACGCGGCGCATCTGGGAGAGGGCGGCCTCGGCGGCGTCCGGCGAGGGGGCGAGCATGGAGAGGGCGCCAACGCGCTCGCTGTAGAGGCCCATGTTCTTCGAGAAGGAGGAGGCGACGAAGGCCTCGGGGACGTTGCGGAGGACGGAGAGCATGCCCTCGCGGTCGGCTTCGACGCCGTCGCCGAAGCCCTGGTAGGCGAAGTCGAAGAGCGGGAGCCATCCGGCGTGGACGGCGGCATCGGCGACGAGGCGCCAGCCGTCGGCATCGAGGTCGGCGCCGGTCGGGTTATGGCAGCAGGCATGGAGCAGGACGACGTCGCCGGCGGGGACGCGGGAGAGGGCGTCGGCCATGGCGGCGGCATCGACGCGGCGGAGGGCGGCGGAGTAGTAGGGATACTCCTTCACGGCGAGGCCGACGGCGGCGAAGATGGCGCGGTGGTTGCCCCACGTCGGGGCGGGGATCCAGAGCGTGGCCTCCGGGCGGAAGCGGCGCAGGAGCTCCGCCGCGAGGCGCAGCGCGCCCGTGCCGCCGAGCGACTGGACGACGCCGAGGCCGCGGCCCGTCGAAGCGCAAAAGCCCTCGCCGAAGACGAGGTCGGCGACGGCGGAGGCATAGGCGGGGAGGCCGGCGATGGGGAGGTAGCCCTTCGAGGACTCCTCGTCCAGGAGGCGGCGCTCCGCGCGGCGGACGGACTCGAGGACGGGCGTGCGGCCCGTATCGTCCATGAAGACGCCGACGCCCAGGTTGGCCTTCGGTGAGCGCGCATCGGCGCGGAAGGCTTCGGTCAGGCCCAGGATCGCATCGGCCGGCGCAACAGGCAATTCGCTAAAGAACATAAGACACCTCTCCTTGTGGAAAACGCGCAAACGCTACTCCGAAGGGCGTGCGTTTTCAAGCGAGAAGACGCGAATCGACAAAAGCGTGGGGGCGGCGGCCGGAGGCGGTCAGTCGAAGAGCGAGAGCTGGACGGCCTGGACGGGGGCGAAGGAGCGGCGATGGGCCGGGCAGGGGCCGAGCTTCGCGAGGGCCTGGAGGTGGGCGGCGGTGCCGTAGCCCTTGTGGGCGGCAAAGCCGTAGCCGGGATGGCGGGCGTCCAATTCGAGCATCCGGCGGTCGCGCGAGACCTTGGCGAGGACGCTGGCGGCGGCGATGGACAGGCTCGACGCGTCGCCCTTGACGATGGCGTTGTGGGGGACGGGGAGACCGCGGACGGGGAGGCCGTCGACGAGGGCCAGGTCGACCCCGCCGGCGACGGCCGCGACGGCGCGGGCCATCGCCAGGTGCGTCGCGCGGAGGATGTTCAGGCGGTCGATCTCCTCGACCGAGGCCTCGGCGACGCCGTAGGCGACGAAGGGGCGCCACTCCGCCGAGGTGAGGCGTGCAAAGAAAAACTCCCTCCTCGCGGGAGAGAGCTTTTTCGAATCGTCAAGGCCCTTCAAGGCGCCATCGGCTTCGCGTTCGAGCCAGGAGCGGTCGAAGAGGACCGCGGCGGCGACCACCGGGCCCGCCAGGGGGCCGCGGCCGGCTTCATCGACGCCGGCGACACGCGAAGCGCCGGCCTGCCAGGCCTCGCGCTCGTGGCCGAGGAGGAGGCTCACGCCTCTTTCAGGCGGCTCTGCTTGGAGGTGCGGCCACGCAGGTAGAAGAGCTTGGCGCGACGGACGCGGCCACTGCGCTCGACCTCGACCTTCGTCACGTAGGGCGAATGGACGGGGAATACACGCTCGACGCCTTCGCCGAAGGAGACGCGGCGGACCGTGAACGACTCGTTCGAGCCGCCGCCGCTACGGGCGATGACGGTGCCGGCGTAGACCTGGATGCGTTCCTTGTCGCCTTCCTTGATCTTGACGTGCACGCGGACGCTGTCGCCGATCTTGAACTGCGGTGCTTCCGCCTTCAGCTGCGTATTTTCAATCTTCTGCAAAAGGGCATTCTTCATGGCTTCCTCTTTCGGGTGTGTCTCAAAACGTGCGCAAAGCATAGCGGCTTTCTTTCCCACGTCAAGCCCCAAGACGCGGGAGGGGGCGGATTTTTCGCGCGGCGGGGGGGCGGCGGGGAGTGGCCGGCGGAGGGG
>JAZQOP010000353.1:0-2682 GCA_045627965.1 Kiritimatiellia bacterium
GAGGACACCTCCCCCTACGACGCCCCCGTCCGCATCGACCGCTGGCAAGTCGCCGTCTGGACCCTCCTCCTCGTCTCCGCCCTGGCCCTCGGCTACGCCCGCTACCTCTCCATGATCCAGTCCCCGGACACCTACCTCGGCACCGTCACCTTCGCCGCCGACGCCGCCGACCCCGCCTCCGCCGCCTCCTACGACCAGAAGCGCGACCTCTCCACCACCTCCTACCTCAAGCTCAAGGTCCTCGCCTCCCCCGCCGAAGACCTCACCCTCCGCATCCACGGCGACCTCGAGGCCCTCACCCCCATCCTCGGCCCCGACGGCGTCCCCGTCCTCGACGCCGACGCCCAGTGGAACTTCGCCCGATCCGACGTCGAGCAGCATTCCGAGCCCGTCACCATCCCCGCCGGCACCCCCGTCGGCACCGAAATCCTCCTCGAGCAGGCCTACACCCGCATCACCTCCGTCACCCTCGATTCCGCCCCCGCCTCCGCCGCCGGCGCCAAGATCGCCATCCTCCAGCCCGTCAACACCGTCGCCCTCTTCGCCCGCCAGGGCCGCAACGTCGTCCCCGTCTCCATCCTCGGCCGCATCACCGCCGACCCCTGGGTCTACTCCTTCAAGACCGTCCTCTCCGTCACCCCCGACTACATCCAGCACGTCCCAGGCGGCCCCTACTTCAAGGTCGCACGCCAGACCGTCCGCGTCACCGTCAACCCCGAGCTCGACGAATACGCCGACCTCGCCCGCTCCGCCGCCTACGGCTACGACGTCGCCTTCTCCGGCGAGCTCATCGCCCCCTCCGGCGCCGCCAACGCCGGCTCCTTCGACCAGGCCAAGTATCTCCGCAACTACAACATCGGCGGCCAGATGATCGTCAAGTCGCCCCTCCAGGGCCCCTCCCCCTTCCACATCGTCATCCCCGAAGGCGGCACCCTCCCCCGCGAAGGCAACGCCCTCACCGAGTTCTCCCTCTACCTCCGCGACGCCATGGTCCGCGTCATCAAGCAGACCATGCCCCAGCCCAACTCCGCCTTCCTCGGCGCCCTCACCCTCGGCCTCCGCTACGGCATGCAGAACACCATCTCCATCGCCTCCGACGAGCACTCCGACGGCGCCGTCGCCCCCATCCTCGACCTCGCCGAGGACACCGACGCCCTCATCGCCGACGAATTCCGCGCCTCCGGCATCAACCACGTCCTCGCCGTCTCCGGCCTCCACGTCACCATCATCACCATCATGTTCATGGGCATCTTCACCCTCCTGAAGATCTCCAAGAAGGTCTACGTCCCCTTCGTCGTCTTCGCCCTCGTCATCTTCGCCATCATCACCGGCGCCCGCCCCTCCACCCTCCGCGCCGTCATCATGAACTCCCTCTTCCTCCTCACCTGGGGCTACATGGGCCAGGGCGTCCGCTCCTCCGCCCTCCTCGGCGTCCCCGTCGCCGCCTTCATCATCCTCCTCCAGAACCCCGCCATGGCCGTCGACCCCTCCTTCACCCTCTCCTTCGGCGCCATCCTCTCCCTCGCCCTCCTCACACAGCCCTTCTTCGACATCTTCAAGAAGTTCGAGGGCAACAACTTCCTCGCCCTCCTCCTCCTCCTCGCCGTCCTCACCTACGCCTTCGCCGCCCACTGGCTCCTCGTCACCACCTTCCGCTTCTGGGCCGCCCTCGCCCTCCTGGCCGCCGCACTCTTCGCCCTCGCGCGCTTCCTCGACGCCCACGGCATCCACGTCATCGGCAAGTTCGGGTTCGCCGACATCCATCCCGCCGTCTCCGGCTTCATCGCCGCACAGTTCGGCATGCAGATCGGCATGATGATCCCGCTCTCCGCCTTCTACTTCTACCGCTGGCCCGTCGCCGGCGCCTACGCCAACCTCATCGCCATCCCCCTCGTCGGCGTCGTCCTCCAGCTCTCCATGCTCGCCGGCCTCATCGGCCTCATCCCCGGCGTCGGCATCTACCTCGCCCTCATCCTCAACGCCGCCAACTGGATCTTCTCCACCGGCTTCCTCCTCATCGGCCACTACTTCTCCAAGTGGTTCACCTACCCCTTCGTCGCCAAGCCCACCATCGCCTGGATCTTCGTCTACTACATCTGCTGCGCCCTCTTCATCTGGTGGCGCCCCCTCTGGTTCCGCTACGCACGCCCCTGGCTCCGTTCCGCCCCCGCCTCCAGGCGCATCTTCGCCTGCGTCGCCGCCGCCGCCGTCGTCCTCGGCGTCGCCTGCGCCCTCCAGGCCGAAAAGAAGGCCCTCCGCCCCGACGGCGAGCTCGCCATCTCCGTCCTCTCCGTCGGCTACGGCTCCGCCATCCTCGTCGACACCCCCGACTCCAAGGCCGTCCTCATCGACACCGCCTTCGTCCAGACCGACCGCGGCCGCCGCAACGACGCCGAGCGCACCATCCTCCCCTTCATCTGCTCCAAGCAGATCGGCAAGCTCGACGCCCTCATCCTCACCTCCCCCCGCCCCGAGCACACCGCCGGCGCCGCCACCATCCTCTCCGCCCTCGACACCTCCGAGCTCCTCTACCCCGCATGCCTCCAGCGCACCCTCGACAAGGCCCCCCTCCGCGACATCCTCCTCGAGCGCTCCCCCGAGCACTGGAAGCACTCCCTCTCCGGCACCGACATCGCCCCTCGCACCATCGCCGCCGGCGACCGCCTCTTCGAGTGCACCTCC
>JAZQOP010000354.1:0-7995 GCA_045627965.1 Kiritimatiellia bacterium
CCCCGGGGCGGCTCCCGCCCCCCTCCGGCCCTCCCGCACCGCCCTCGCGGGGTGTCCCTTGACATCCTGCAACTTTCAGGGTGCGGGGTGTGTGTTTTGCGCCTTGCGGGGGAGGGGGCGGGGCGTGTAGGATTGAGGAACGGCCGCATGGGCGGTCTGGAACGGCTTGAACCCAAGGAGAAAGAGCATGAGCAGCATTTTGATTCGCAACGCCAACATCGTCACGCTGGATCCGGCGCAGCCCGTCGTGAACGGCGGGGACATCCTGATCGAAGGGAACAAGATTGCGCAGGTGGGCCGCAACCTGGCGGCGCCCGCCGGGGCGGAGGTGCTGGATGCGACGGGCCTGGTGGCGACGCCCGGCCTGATCAATACGCACCACCACCTCTATTCGTCGTTCGCGCGCGGGTTCTGCGCGCCGGGCGAGCCGGCCTCGAATTTCGTGGAGATCCTGGAGCGCCTGTGGTGGAAGCTGGACCTGGCGCTGGACATGGAAGGCGTGCGCTATTCGTCGCTGGTGGCCCTGGTCGAGGCGGTGAAGACCGGCTGCACGACCCTGATCGACCATCATGCGTCGCCGTCGTGCACGGAAGGCTCGCTGGACACGATCGAGGAGACGATCCGCCAGGCGGGCCTGTCGGCGTGCCTGTGCTACGAGACGAGCGACCGCAACGTGAAGGGCGACGGCGTGGCCGAGAACGCGCGCTTCATCCGCAAGTGCAACGCGGCCGCGGACGACCAGGTGACGGCGCTCTTCGGCCTGCATGCGCAGATGACGCTTTCCGACGAGACGCTGGCGGCGACGCAGGCGGCGTGCGAGGAGCTGTCGGCGGGCGTCCATGTGCACATCGCGGAAGGCCTGGCGGACGAGGAGGACTGCGTCGCGAAGCACGGGATGCGCGTCGTGCAGCGGCTGCACAAGTTCGGGCTGACGGGGAAGAAGTCGATCTTCGTCCACGGCATCCACATCGACGAGCCGGAGATGGACCTGCTCGCGCAGACGGGGACGATGATGGTCCACAACCCGGAATCGAACATGAACAACGCGGTCGGCGTCCAGAAGATGCTGCAGCTGCTGTCGAAGGGCATCTTGCTGGGGCTGGGGACGGACGGGATGACGTCGCACATGATTTCGGCGGCGCGCGTGGCGCATCTGCTGCAGCGGTGCCACCACGGCGATCCGCGCCTGGCGTTCTGCGAGGCCTGTACGATGCTGCTGGAGAACAACGCGGCGATCGCGGGGCGGTGCTTCCGTATGCCGCGCGGGCAGCTGAAGGCCGGGCAGCTGGCGGATGTGGCGCTGTTCCGCTATGCGCCGACGACGCCGCTCGAGGACGGGCGCGTCCTGGGCCACTACCTCTACGGCCTGAACTACGCGCCGGTGCATTCGACGATCGCCCGCGGCCGCTTTCTCATGAAGAACTTCCAGCTGCTGACGCTGGACGAGGACGCCATCGCCGCCCGGGCCAACGAGCTGGCGCGCGAGACGTGGAGCCGCATCCGCTAGGGGCGGACGCGCCGGACCTCGCACGGGCCGCCGGGGGACGGCCCGCCGGGCCGGCGCCGTACGCCGGAAAGGCAGGCGCGGCATGACGAAAAGATGGCTCCTGGGCGTCGGCCTGGCGCTGGCGCTGGCGGGCTCGCTGGCGGCGCAGGGGGGCGCGGCGGAACCCCCGCCGGCGCTGCTGGTCTGGATCAACGGCGACAAGGGCTACGAGGGGATCGAGGAGGTCGGCCGGAAGTTCACCGAGGCGACGGGCGTTCCCGTCCAGGTGGAGCATCCCGACGGCGTGCCGGACCGCTTCGTCCAGGCGACGCAGTCGGGCAAGGGCCCCGACCTGCTGATCTGGGCGCACGACCGCCTGGGGGAATGGGCGGACGCGGGGCTCCTGATGCCGGTCGATCCCTCCCCGGCGTTCCGCCAGGCGATTTTCCCGAAGGCCTGGGAGGCCTTCACGCACGACGGAAAGCTCTGGGCCTATCCGCTGGCGATGGAGACGACGACGCTGCTGGTGAATACCGACCTGCTCGACCCCGCCGACGTCCCGCCCAACCTGGCGGATTGCGGAAGCCTCCAGGGCCGCCTGAAGGGGGAGGGGACGCTGCCGATCCTCTGGGACTACAACAATTCGTATTTCACCTGGGGCCTGCTGGCGGCGGGCGGGGGGCGGATCTTCGGCCGGACGGCGGAGGGGGGCTACGACCCGATGGACGTCGGCGTGGATGCGCCCGAGGTAGTGGCCGCGGCGGCGACGATCCGCCAGATGATCGCCGACGGGACGATGCCGGGCGCGGTCAGCTATTCCGTCGCCGAGGCCCTTATGGCGAAGGGCCGGCTCGCGATGTTCATTTCCGGCCCCTTCGCCTGGTCGAACCTGCGCGCCGCAGGCATCCCGTTCGCGGTGGCGACGATCCCGGGCTTCGGCGGCCGCCCCGCCCGCCCGTTCGTCGGGGTGCTGGGCGCGATGGTGAACCGCTTCTCGCCCAACCAGGACCTGGCCCAGGAGTTCATGGAAAACTGGCTGGCGACCCCGACGGGCCTCCTGGCGATGGATGCCCACGTGCCGATCGGCGTCCCCGCGAACCAGGCGGCCTACCGGGCAATGTCGGCGGACCCGAACATCCGCGGCCTGATGGCGAACATCGAGGTGGGCACGATCATGCCGAACATCCCGCAGATGGGCGCGTTCTGGAGCGCGATGGAGTCCGCGATGAATACCATCACCACCGGCCGCGCCACGCCCCGGGAGGCCTTGGAAAACGCCGCCCGCCGGATGCGCACGGCGGCCGCGGCGGCGGGGAAGTAGGGGGACGCGGGGCCCGTGCACCCGCGCTCGCGCCCCGGGCGGGCCCCCAACAGGGCCGTTAGCCGCGGCGAACTTTTTTGAAAACACGTTTCCATTCAATGGAAACGTGTCTTGGCGCGCGGGTCAGGAGGGGGTCTGGCGGAGGATCTGGGCTTCGGCGTCGACGAGCGCGCCGTGGAAGTCGGCGGGGGTGGCGGCGTCGCGAAGGGCGTCGAGGAGGGCGGTATGGTGGCACATCATGCAGAGGCGCGCAAGGACGTGGAGGTGGATGCGGTCGTCCTGGCAGCAGATGAGGAAGAAGATGTCGGTCGGTTCGCCGTCGGGGGCGCCGAAGTGGATGCGCCCGACGCTGCAAGCGACGGCGATGAAGGAGTCGAGGAACATGTAGGGTTCGTGGTTGCGGGGATGGAGGAGCGCAAAGCCGCCGGGGAGGGCGGTGGAGCAGAGCTTTTCGCGCTCGTCCAGCGAGGCGAGGAGGTCGGCGGGGTCGGAGACGAGGGCGGTGGCGTCGGCCAGGGCGGCCATCTCGGAAAGGAGCGCGGGCTTGGAACGGCAGGTGAGGCCCAGGCGGATCCACGCGGGCTGGATGAGGGAGGGGATGATGGCGGCGTCGGGGGAAAGGTCGCGGACGGTGGAAAGGGTGCGGTGGTGGAAGTCGCGGAGGCCGTCGTCGGGGAGCCCGAGGAGCCGCCGGGAGGCCCATTCGTCGATGTCCTTGTGGCGGAACATGAGGCGCTTGCCCTGGTGTTCGCAGGGGATGTCGCCGCGGCGGGCGAGATCTTCGAGGGCGTCGGGGCCGATGTGGAGGTAGTCGGCGGCTTCGGCGAGGGAGAAGAGCGTGAAGGGCATGGCGGCGCCCCCGGGCTAGATGCTGAGGAGGCCGAGGGCAAACGCGCCGGCGACGATGCCCAGAAGGACGCCCAGGACGATGGCGGCCCGGGGGAGCTTGGCGTCGCGGAGGCGCCCGGCGTAGGCGGCGAGGGCGGTGGCCAGGGCGGTCAGGGCCCAGACGGAGCAGAAGAACTTGATGTTGGTCGCCCGGGAGGGCATGGGGCCCGCCCCCGGCGAGCCGCTGCCGCCCCAGGCGGCCTTGGCGACGAGCGGCAGGAGGGCGCAGAGGAAGAGGAATAGGAGCCCGGCGGCGACCAGGAGGCCGTCGCAGGACTTGGCCAGGAGGCCAAGGGCGGCTTCGGCGGGGGTCTTGGGCTGGGGGAGGGCTTGCTTCTTGGCGCTCATGGGGAGGCTCCTGTTACTTTTCGAGGGCGTCGGCGACGGCGGGGGAGGAGGCGCAGATGATTTCGCGGGCCCAGCGGCCGGCCTGCCCGGGGGCGATCCTGACGACGGCGCCGGCGGCCTTGGCGATGGCGGCGGCGCCCGCGACGTCCCAGAGCCAGATGTCGGACTCGACGTAGGCGTCGAACCAGCCGCAGGAGACGTAGGCGGCCATGAGGGCGGCGCTGCCGATCATGCGGATCTTCTTGAAGGCCTGGACGCGGCGGACGAAGGCGGCCATGGAGCCGTCGGAAAGGTCGAAGTGGTGCGGGAAGCCGGTGGCGAGCGATGCGGCGGCGACGCGGTCGACGCCGGAGGCGCGGACCGGCGCCCCGTTGAGCCAGGCGCCGCCGCCTTCGCCTGCGGGCAGGCAGAGGCCGGTGAAGAGCTCGTCGGTGAAGAAGTTGTAGACGGCGCCGAGGATGGGCTGCCCGCCGACGACCAGTCCGACGGAGGAGCAGCACTGGGGCATGCCCTTGGAGTAGTTGAAGGTGCCGTCAAGCGGGTCGACGACCCACATGGGCTCGTTTTCGTCGGTGATGCGGTGCTCGCCGGATTCCTCGGTGAGGACGGGCAGGGCCGGGGCGAAGGCTTCGAGGCGGGACAAAATCAGCGCCTCGGATTCGCGGTCGGCCTGCAGCTTGATGTCGTGCGCGAAGTCCCCGACGACGTCGAGGGGCGCGCGGCGGATCTGGAGGAGGAGCTCGCCGGCGGCGCGGACGGCGTCGGAGGCGCAGGCGAGGGCGTTGCGGAGGTCGGCGGGGGAGAGGGGGGCGGATGTCATGGGGACGGCCTTTGCGGGAGGGGTTAGCGGGGGGCGTGGAAGTAGGAGTCGGCGTCGCCGAAGTCGTCGGGGTAGACGACGAGGCGGGCGTGGGGCTTGCATTCGAGGCGCTGTTCGTCGCGCCAGAAGATGATGACGTCGCCCTCGAGGATGTTGCGGTCCTTGAGGACCTGCGGGGGGCCGCCGACGAGGGTGATGCGGCCGGTGGGGACGTCGTAGGTGGCCATGTCGGCGCGGGCCTGGATGTCCTCGTGGGCGAGGAGGACCTTGCCCTCGGCCTTGATGGTCTGGGCGCCGCCGTCCTCGGTGAAGAGGACGGTGAGGGTGTCGGAGGTCAGCTGCATGCGGGGGTCGTTGACGACGACGTTGTTCTCGAACTTGGCGAACTTGCGGATGTAGTCGAAGGTGAGCTTTTCGGCGGAGATGATGGTGGCGTTGGGGGAGGCTTCGAGGGCGTGTCCGTCGTCGTCGAGGGCGCCGGCGAAGGCCGGTGCGGGTGCGAGGGCGAGGAGGGCGGCGAAGGCGAGGGCGGTCAGGAGGGGCTTTTTCATGGCGCGGAGGGTTCCTTTGCAGGGGGTTCGGGGGCGGGGGCGCCGCCGACGTCGGGGACGGTCCCCCCGAGCTGGCGGGCGAGGTCGGGGTCGGTGGCGTCGAGGACGACGCGGACGTTCTGGAAGATCTGAAACTGCTCGTTTTCGCCGTTCCACGCGAAGCCGTCGCCGGAGAGGACGCCCTTGTCGGTGACGATGCGGATGTGCGACCGGGACGCGGCCCGCTTGGCGAGCTGGTCGAGGGCGCATTCGGGGGCGCGGACGCGCGCGGCAAGCCGGCCCTGGTCGAAGAACTCGATGCGAAGGCCGGAAAGCTGCATGAGGCCGCCGTCGAGGAGGGTGGCGGTCTCGCCGTAGAGCTCCTGGCGGAGGTTGCCGTCCTCGTCGTATTCCGGCAGGGTGAAGCCGCGGACCTCCTGGCCGGCAAGCTGGGCGCGGGCCGCCGGAACGGCCAGGAGGAGCAGGACGGCGGCCGCCAGGAGGCGCGCGGCGCGCCGGCGCGGCAAGGTCGGGGCTGGGATGGGGGCGGCCATGCGACGTTCCTAGGCGATGCCGCCGCGCTCGATGAAGCGCCGGTGCCAGATGGCGATGTTCATCAGGCCCCAGAGGACGTGGTTGTGGTTCTGCTTCATCGCCAGGTGCTCGTCGATGAGCCGGTCGATGTAGGCGGTCTCGAAGTCCTCGCGGATGATGGGCGACTCGTGGAGCAGCGCCACCATGTAGTCCTTGAGCTGGGTGCGGAGGAGGTTCTTGACCGGCAGCGAGTAGCCCTGCTTGCCGCGCCAGACGATCTTCTCGGGCAGGATGCCTTCGAGCGCCTTGCGGAAGATGTACTTGGTGGTCTTGCCGCGGAGCTTCATGTCGCCGGGGATGGAGCCGACGTACTCGACGAGGCGGTGGTCGAGGAGCGGGACGCGGATTTCGAGGGCGGAGGCCATGGACATTTTGTCGGCCTTCATGAGGACGCTGTCGGTCATCATGAAGCGGGTGTCGAGGTAGGCCTCGCGGTTGACGAGGTCCTTGCTGCCGCAGCGGGCGTTGTACTCGCGGACCTGGCGGAAGGGGTCGAAGGGGACGGCGGCCTTGTAGCCGGGCGTGAAGAGGTGGTCCTCGAGCTCCTTGTTCATGAAGTATTGCCAGCGCAGGTGCATGGCCTCCTCGGGCAGGAGCGCGCCTTCGACGAAGCGCTTGAGCATGTTGACGGCGCCCTTCTTCTGGGGGCGGTCGGCGAGGTTGCGCGTGATGCGGCCGACGACGCCGTGGCGGAACCAGCGGGGCAGGATGTTGAAGTAGGTGGCCATCTTGGCGGCCTTGAAGCGGTCGTAGCCGACGAAGACCTCGTCGCCGCCTTCGCCGGAGAGGCAGACGGTGACGTACTGCTTGGCCTTGGCGCAGATGAACATCAGCGGGATGGAGGAGAGGTCGGTCATGGGCTCGTCGAGGTGCCAGATGGACTTCTCGATGGAGGCCTGGTCCATCTTGTCGATGATGAGGACCTTGTGGTCGGTCTGGAAGTGGTCGGCGACGATCTGGGCGTAGTCCATCTCGCTGAAGGTCTTGTCCTCGTAGCCGATGGTGAAGGTCTGGAGCTTGCCCGGGTTGAGCTTGCGCATCATGGCGACGATCGTCGAGGAGTCGAGCCCGCCGGAAAGGAACGCCCCCAGCGGCACGTCCGAGATCATGCGGAGGCGGACCGCGTCCTCGATCAGCCAGCGGATCCGTTCGACCATCTCGCCCTCGGAGCGGGCGACGCCGTGCTCGGGCATCTTGAGGTCCCACCAGGGCTCGACCTTCAGCTCGCCGTTCTCGAAGATGGCCCAGTGGCCGGCGGGCATGGCGTAGATGTCCTCGAAGGCGGTCGCGGGGGCGGGGACGAACTCGAAGCCGAGGTAGTCGTAGAGCGCGGCGTGGTTGACGCGGCGGGGCACGGCCGGGTCCTCGAGGATGCACTTGATTTCGGAGCCGAAGACGAGCTTGCCGGCCTTGAAGTAGTAGTAGAGGGGCTTGATGCCGATGCGGTCGCGGACGAGCCAGAGGCGCTGGCGCTTGGCATCCCAGAGCGCAAAGGCGAACATGCCGATGAAGCGGTTGACGACGTCGGTGCCCCATTCCTCGTAGCCGTGTACGATGACCTCGGTGTCGCAGCGGCCCTTGAAGACGTGGCCCTTCTGGATGAGCTCCTCGCGGATTTCCTCGAAGTTGTAGATTTCGCCGTTGAAGACGACGGTGATGGTGCCGTCCTCGTTCTGCATCGGCTGGCGGCCGGCCTCGGTGAGGTCGATGATGCTCAGGCGGCGGTGGCCGAGCGTGACGGCGCCGTCGGTCCAGACGCCGTCCTGGTCGGGACCGCGATGGGTGATGACGTCGGTCATCTTCTTGACGAGCTCAAGGTTGCTGCCGGTGAATCCGCAAATGCCGCACATGGATGGACCTCCTGTTGGGGTGGAACGAGATGCCTGCGCCCCGCGGCAAAGCGGAACGCAACTCCGCAACGATACTCCCGTGCGCGCGCGGGGACAATTCCAAAAGCGACGGGCCGGGCGATGAAAAACGGGGCGGGGAGGGGGCAAAAAAAGGGCGG
>JAZQOP010000355.1:0-14949 GCA_045627965.1 Kiritimatiellia bacterium
AAAAGCCGGGAAGCTCCCGGGAACAGCTTTCCGTTGCGAGGGAGGACACGCGGAACACGTTTCCATTCATTGCGAATCGAAGCGCAACGCCCAGGCCGAAGGCGCAGGGCGGCCGCGACGCTTGAGACTTCCCAACGGGGAGGAAACGCGCGGAGCAACGCGACGCAGAGTGGTCCGAACGTGTTCCGCCAATTGTTAGCCCCCGCTAACTTCCAGCTCCCGTCTCATCCCGCAGCCGTTGCGCACGGGTTGACCCATCCGCCCCCTCGCGGCCACGGTTCACTCCGCCGGGCGGGCGCGGAAATGCGGACAGGTGTCCGTCGCCTCGACTTCGACCTTGTGGAGCATGCAGCGCTGCAGGAACGGATTGACCACGTATTCGGCGCAATAGCGGCACATCTGGGCGTTTTCGCCCTTCTCGAACACCTGGACGGGGCGCGGCTTGTCCGCCTCCGTGAACACCTGCGGCCGCGACGCCCCCTTGAACTCGATTTCCGCCTCGCTCGCGAATTCATGGCCGCACAGCGCGCACGTCAACGTCTCGCCAACCCGCACGAACCCGTCGTAGCGCGGCGTCCGCACCAGCCACGAATCCTGCCCGCACGCCCCGCAGCGAATCTCCGTCCGGCCGCCCTTCATCGCCCCGCCGGCCTCAGAAGAACCACTTCGCCACCGACAGGATCCCCTGCTTCCAGGGCACCCGGTGCGAAATCCCGCTCTTGCCCTGGAACGACTCCAGGTTGTCGAGATACCACTGGTAGTTCCGCAGCAGGGCATCCTTGTTCGAATACTTCGGGTCGAACCCGAGCACCTTCCCGGCCTTCTCGATGCTGACGAACGAATCCTCGCACGCCGTCTCGTAAATCCACTGGTAGAGCGGCGACAGGTGCAGCTTCTCCAGCAACCGGAGCGTCCAGATGATCGGGCGCGCCGGCGTCCCGCGGATCTTCTTGCCGAAGCCCGCCTTGTCGAGCACCGCCTGGTAGTCCTCGCGCATCGTCGTGAACTCGCGCGCCCCCACGTTGAACACGTCGTCCACGCGGGCCTTGTCGAGCGTCAGCGTCAGCCAGATCGCCTCGCACAAATCCTCCACGTCGAACAGCTGGTAGCGGTTCTTGCCGTTGCCGATCATCGGGAAGCCGTGCCCCGTGCGCGCCCAGTCGTAGAACATCGCGAACACGCCCAGGCGCTCCGGCCCGATGAACGACTTCGGCCGCAAGATCGGAATGCACAACCCCTTCGCGCGCACCTTGTGGCATTCCTCCTCCGCCTCGATCTTCGCGCGGCCGTAGGGCCCCACGCCGATCAGCTTGTCCGTCTCGAACAGCGGATGGTGGTCCGGAATGCCATACACCGCCGTGCTCGAAATCATCACCGCGCGCTCCGCACCCGCCGCCAGCGCGCCCTCCATGATGTTGCGCGTGCCGATGACGTCCGTCGTGTGGATGTCCTCCGGCGTGTAGAGCGGCAGCGCCGCCGCCGTATGCACGACCCACGTCACGCCTTCCATGCAGCGCTTGACCATCTCCACGTCGCGAATGTCGCCCTGGACCGCCTCGATGCGGTCCTTCTCGGGATAGTCGAACGGCACCAGGTCGAGCGTCCGGATGTCCGTCACGCCCTTCTTCATCAGATGGCGGATCAGATTGATCGCCAGGAATCCGCTGCCGCCCGTCACCAACACCTTGCCGTATGCCATGACGTATCGTCCTTTCCAGTTGCCCGGGGTCCGTCCCGGAAGCTAGTCGTTCAGGAACCGGAACATCCGCACCATCATTTCGTGGTGCTTGTTCTGGCCCGTCTTGAAGGGGTCGCGCCACACCAGCGCCACGCCGCGCCGCTCGCCCGTGATCTGGTCCTCGGAGTCCCACTGGCCCACCTTGTCCGGGCCTTCCTTCACCGACTGGGCGATCAGCAAAGCCGTGAACAGGTTGTCCGCCACGCCGAACAGCCCCCAGGTGTTGCGGACGAACGCCTCGCGCTGGTGCTTGTCCATGTGCTGCGCCTTCAGGTAGTTGACCACCTGCTTCGCGCCGACCCAGTCCGTCGGCGCCATGCACGGGTGCTCGGCCGTATATTCGACGATCTTCTCGGCCAGCCCGCGCGCCATCGCCTCCGGCACCCAGTTGTTGTGGTCGCCGGAATTGTCCGCCATCGGGTCCTTGCCCCACCAGTTCTGCATGTCCTCCACCGACGCCCCCGGGATCGCCGTGCAGGCCATCTCGTAGAACACCGAGGCGACCGCGTTCGTGCTCCGGGAATTGATGTTGAAGGTCGCGTTCGTGTAGAACACCTCGTCCTCCTCCAGGGCGCGCCAGAGGTTCGTGTCGCACGTCGTCAGGGCCAGGAAGTTCGTCCCCTTCTCCGACATGATGTCGATCGTCGTCCACGCGTCGTCCGCGGGGAAGAACCCGACATCGGCCGGGGAGTCCAGCGCGTCGTTCCGGCAATACATCAGCAAGCCGTCGTCCGCCTGCGCCTGGCTCCGCTGGTTCAGGATGGAGTTCAGGTCGCCCATCGAGCCCTCGTCGAGGTCCGGCTCCTGCCACATCCTCGTCTCATGGTTCCAGCGGGGATCGAAGACCTCCAGGGAGTAGTCCCCGGCCTGGCTGCCCTGCTCGATCGTCACGGAGGGGACGTTGCGCGTCAAGGCGGAGGGCGTCTTGTCCACCTCGCTCCCGCCGACCTTCAGCACCAGGGGCTGGTTCAGCTTCCAGCCGTTCCGCCAGAGCATCTTGCAGGTGCCATCCGTGAACGGCAGGCCCCGCGCGTCGCGCAGCTTGACCGTGTAGGTGCACTCGTATTCCTCGCTCGTGTAGGGCATCCCCGAGTTCCACTTCGCCTCGACGTGCGCCTCCGAGCGCGACTTCTCCGGGCTCCCCTCCATCACGACCGAGATGTTCCCCGCCTCGTCGCCCACCAGGCCGACGCGCAGCTGCAGCCCCGACCCGGCGCCCGACGTCTGGATGCTGACGTCCGGCATCTCCATAACATAGTCCTCCGTCGACCGGTCGTGCACCGACGGGAACGGATACCAGAACTCGACCTTCAGCTTCACTTCCGCCGAATACTCGTAGACGTCATCGCCCGTCTCCGGGTCGGTCCCCGCCGTCTTCCGGATCAGCTTCAGGTCCTTCACGACGATCTCGTTGAACATCGGGACGTTCTTCACCGACGGGTAGTCCACGCCCTGCGGGATCGGGCTCTTGCTGACGAAATCCTTCATCTGCTTGTCGAAGACGCCGGCGTCCACCTTGATGCCGCCGAGCGAGGACATCGCCTCGCGCGCGCCGCTCCCGTTGATCGGGTCGATGAACTTCGGCTGCGTCCACTTGCCGCTGCCCCGGTCGTAGCGGCCGCCGCGGTAGGCGCTCAGGCCGTAGCAGTTCAGGTCCGAGACCTTGTTGCTGATCAGGCCGACGCCGTATTCCTTACGCTCGTCGCGCCAGCGGGCCGCGCCGGGGCTCTTCGTATCCGTCCCGTCGTTCACCGCGCCATCCGTCAGGTGGATCAGCGCCTGGAGGCTGTCGAACCCCTTCCAGCCGCGCCGCTGCGAGGAGAATTCGCTGGCGTCCGCCGTCTCCGGGAGCAGGCCCATCGGGACCTCGCGGATCGTGCGGCGCATCCGGTTCGTCGTGTCGCGGGCGTCCTCCTTGCCGACGCCGTCCTGCATGGCGACGAAATTCGCGTCCAGGCAGCCGCTCGTGTCGAAGCAGACGTAGGCGTAGCGGCCGATGATGCGCTTTTCGCCGCCTTCCTCCCGCACGGTGATCCATTCGGCGTCCTCCACCAGGTTGGTCACCGCCTTGGTGCGATACTTCGCCGGCACCCAGTCCGCGGCCTCGCCGACCAGCAGCTCGATTTCGGAGTCGCCCAGCGTCTTCCCCTGGGCCGAAGGGACGCCCTCGGACCCCTGCGCCACCGAGGTGAAGACCGTCATGTCCTGGCCGATCGGCATGTACATCCGCTCGTCCCAGAGTTCGCGGCTATAGTCGTTCTGGGCGGCGGCGAGAGCCGTCCGCATCAGCTGGCGCGAGCGAATCGCCTCCAGCGAATAGTCCGAGACGATCCGCTCCGTGCGGGCGTTCGTCATGAACGCCATGCCCATGACGAGCAGCAGTCCCAGGAAGCCCAGGACGATGATCAGCGCCACGCCGGCCTCGCGCCGTTCCTGTTGTGCGACCTTCTTTTCCATGACGTCCTCGCTAGTTGATGTAGTGGTTGGCCGGGTGGTGCAGCTGCGCCGCGCCCGTCATCGGGACCGTGCGGCCGAAGTAGGACGCCGACTCGCGGATCATCTTCTCGCGGCCCTTGCGCTGCAGTTCGCTGCTGCTGCCGCTCACCAGCGCCATGCCGCCCTCCATCGCCGCGTCGGGGCTGGCGATCTGCAGGTAGATGTCGAACGCCGCCGGCGGCACGTTGGCGACGGACCAGTCCGAGGTGATCTTGTGCGTATCCGTGCTCTTGAAGATGTGCTTGCCGCTGCTGCCGCCCATCCAGCTGTCGCCGTTCCAGCCCAGGCAGTAGATGTCGAAGCGGACGACGTTCTCGGCGAGGACCTGGTCGTCCCAGCGGACGCTGTCGACGGCGGAGCTGTCCCACCACTCGGTCTTGCCCTTTTCGAGCGCGTAGCAGCCATACTTGTCCATGTTCGCCATGATGCAGCGTGCCTTGTGGAGGTCGAAGCGCACGAAGGGGGCGCCGAGCGAGTTCGTGGCGGTGGTCTTCTCGACGTAGTAGTGGAAATATTCGTAGGGCATGTCGTCGTCCTGGTCGCCCGAAGTCGAGATGAACCAGAGGTCGTCGAACCCGAAGCCGTTCGAGCCGTTGTCCTCGGCGTCGGCCTCGATGTAGCAGCCGAGGCGTTCGTTGACGATCATGCCGTCGACGTCCTGCAGGATGGTTTCCATCGCCGTCTCGCCGACGCTGTTGCGCATCACGGCCGTCGTTCCCTGGGCCGAGACGGAGGAGGCCTGGCTGAACATGCTCGTCAGGCCCAGGACGAGGAACATGAGGACGGTCATCGCGACCATCACCTCGATGAGGGTGAACCCTTGCGCGTGCTTGCGGATAGTCATCGTGGAACTCCTCAAATGGCGGTTATTTCGGCGGCAAAATCTCGCGGTAGAAGATGCGCGCATCCTCCGTCCGCAGGTCCTGCTTGGAGATGCCCTTCTCGAACTCGCCCGGCCAGACGGTCAGGACGGCGACGAACGGCGAGCCGTCCCCGTCCTTGAGCTTCAGGTCCAGGGTGTAGGTGAACACGGCCGTCGCCAGCTCCCCCTTGAAGTAGTCGCTGTCCATGTCGCCGCTCTCCAGCCCGTAGTAGTCCGGCATCCACTTGAACGTCGCGGTCTTCCCGCTGCAGTCCAGCTCGAAGTTCTTCGACGAGGCGTCGGCGCTGAACATCTCTGAGATGAAGTCGTCCGTCCCGTTGTCCAGGCGGCTGATCGACACGTTGCCTTCGAGCGACTGGAAGGCCGCGGAGAGCTCGAGCGTCGTGAACACGTAATCGGCGAAAAGGGCCGTTTCGGTGTTGTCGACGGCCTTGCGGGTTGCCGAGAGGCCTTCGGGGAAGAGGCCCAGGGTGGCCGTCAGTCCGACGGCCACCACCAGCAGGGCGATGGTCACTTCCACCAGGGAGAAGCCCGCCTGGCTCCGGGTCCGGGTCGCTTGTTCGCTCATGGTTCCGCCTCCTCCGATCCGCTACTTCTGCTTGGCGCCGTCGAGCAGACGGATCTGCCCCGTCTTGTTCTGGAACTGGATGACCGTATTGGTCCCGCCGGCCATCGCCTGGGCCGTGCCGAGGCTGCTGCCGCCCGCCTCGGGATAGAAGTAGGCCGACGTCACATACAGGCGCTCCGCCTCCTTGTCCTGCCAATACTTGCCGGTCCCGCTCGAGCTTTCGCAGAGGACGTAGACGCGGCCGTTCGGCTTGAACAGGACGGCGCTCATCGGGCCCGCCTCGCCCTTGTCCGGCTTGGCCGGGTCCCAGGGGAAGTCAAACTTTGCCTGGTAGAGGTCTTCCTTGCCGAACAGGAAGTTGCCCGTCAGGCTGTCGTCGTCGTCGAAGTAGATGCCTGGGGGCAGCATCTTCCACTCCGTCAGAAACTCGAACTCCATGTCATCGGGGGACGGGTCGCGCTTGCCCGAGGCGAACTTGTATTCGCCGTCCATGTTGTTCGTCACGGCCAGGACGGCGTAGCTGCGCAGGCACTTGTCGAGGTTGTTGACGTCCTTGACCTTGTCGGAGTAGCCGGAATCCTGGTTCGGGAAGACCACCAGGGTCCACTGGCGGGCGGAAATGGCGTGCTGGCGGGCGAGGCGCAGGGTGTTGAGGACCTGCTGGGCGGCGGCGCGCGTATCCTTCTGGCCGGCGTTCTCGAACATGGGCAGGGCGACGGCGAACAGGATGCCGACGATCACGATGACCACCATCAGCTCGATCAGGGTAAACCCGCCTTGCGAAGTCCTGCGTCCGTCGCTGTTCATTCCGTCCATCCTTCCTTCGTGGGAAATGCCTCCGATGCGAGCTGCCGGGCGGGGGCTAGTCCGCCCAGCTGTAGATGTTGTCGTCCCAGGTCGTGTAGTCGCCGTCGTCGCCCGCCGACCAGACCAGGACCTTGGCGCGGATTTCGGCCGGGCCCTTGTAGTCGCCCTTGAAGGAGCCGAGCTTCATCGTATCCTTGGGGGTCTCGTTGACCAGGTACTGGAAGGGCTTGCCCCACGGGTCGCGATATTCCAGCTTGCCGGCGGAGTTCGTCGTTGCCGCGCCTTCGGAGGTTTCGATGAAGGCGATGCGCTTCAGGTTGGCCTTCGGGGGCTTCGAGGCCGTCGGGTCGGGCGCCATGGCCTCCATGAACTCGTCGTCGGTGTAGTGCGTCTTGGTCGACCCCTTGGCGAACTCCGGCCAGACGTTGTATTCCGTGCGGTAGCGCTGGAGGGCCGTCTGAACCACGGCCGCCCCGGTGCGCGCCGTCGCGTTCTTCGCCTTGTCCATGACGACCCCGATCCCGGGGATGAGCATCCCGATCAGGACCGCCAGGATGGCGATGACCACCATCAGCTCGATCAGCGTGAAACCGTCCTTCTTCATGGCATCCTCCTTCGTCCTGGGGCTATCGCGACCACGCGTCGGTCCTGATGTCGTCGTCCGTCCCGAACTGGCCGTCCGGGCCGGCGGAGAAGACGCCGGCGGTGTCGCGGATGATCTTTCCGCTGCCTCCGGAGGGACCGCCCTTGCCTTCGACGTAGCCGTCCATGTTCCGGTCCATTCCCACCCAGAAGGCGTTGCCCCACGGGTCGAGGAACTTGCCGGCGTCGTCGAGCTTGCCGGTGAAGTAGCTCTTCTTCATGGCGTTGTCGCCCTGGATGATCTTGACCCAGTCGGCATCGTCGGTCTGGACCCATTTGTCGTCGCCGACGACCGCCTTGCCCGTCGCGGCGAACGGCATGTAGTGGTGGTCCTTCTGGAAGGTCTTGACGGCCATCTTCAGGGCGCTGGCGTCGTTCTGGGCCTTCTTGGCCTTGGCGCTGTCCGTCGCGCTCGTGGCGAAGGGGACGATGATGGCCGCCAGGACCGCGATGATGGCGATGACCACCAGCATTTCGATCAGGGTGAATCCGTTGCGTTTCATGTTGCTGCTCCTTGTCGTCGGGTGCGGTGCCGCGCCGGGGGCGCTACCAGGTCTTCAAGTCGTCGTTCGTCCCCCATTCGCCGTCGGGGCCGGCCGACTGGACCACGACCTTGGCGCCCAGGATGGCGTCCTTCTGGTTGGCGGACATCGTGCCGGAGGCGATCTTGTCGTCGTAGTCCGTGTCGAGGCCGATCTCGTAGGGGTTGTCCCACGGGTCGAGGAGGGTCGAGGATTCGTCGAAGGCTTCGCGCGTCTTGGCGTCGAACTCGATGAAGACCATCCCCTTGTAGTTGACGCCGAAGTTCTTGCCCTTGCCCGAGTCGGTGCCGATGTTCAGGAGGGGCTTGACCACGAGCCCGTTGTTGTCCTTGTAGGCCTTGTCGCCCTTCGAGAAGGAGACGGGCATCGACTGGTATTCGCCGAAGTAGGCGCGGACCGCGCCCACCAGGTCGTTCATCTGCTGGCGGGCGGTGTTCTCCTCCGCGACGGTGAAGGCGCCGCTCACCACCGGGATCAGGATCCCCGCCAGGATCCCGATGATGGCAATCACCACCAGCAGCTCGATCAGCGTAAAACCGCTCGTCCGTCCATCCGTCGTTCCGCGTTTCGCAAACATGGCAACCCTTTCCGAAGCCGGTCCCCCGGCTTTCGCGGAAACCTTACCCCATCCGCGCCATTTCCGCAAACCAAATCGCCCCCGTGCGGCGAGCAAATCCGGTGAAGCGTTTCGCCTCCACTCCCGCCTTGCCCCGCCGCCCCGTGGGGCGTAGGATGGGCGCGTTGTGCAAACCGGAATGATCCAGTCCCTGGGCGGACGTCTTGAGCAACGCCAGCTGCAAGGCATGGCGCCGCAGATGGTCGCCTCGTTGAAGCGCCTCCAGATGGGGCGGGAAGAGCTGGCCCGCGAAGTCGCGGCGGAGGTGGAGCGCAATCCGGTCCTTGAAAGCGAGGCCGAGGGGACCTGGGTGGCGGGCGGCGGGGGGCTTGCGGCGGGGGATCTGGAGCGCGGGCTGGCGTCCCGTCCGGTGGGCGACGACGGGGCCGGCGCCGTCCGCGGCGCCGCTGGGGAGGAGGAGGACTGGCACCAGCGCCAGCTGGACGCGCTCGTTGCGCCGCCGTCGCTCTACGGACATCTTGAGGGGCAGCTCGACGGCGCGGACCTGTCCCCCTCGGCGCGGGCGGCCGCCCTGCAGATCATCGGCAGCCTCGACGCCAACGGCTGGCTTCCCGTCCCGCTGGAGGACGTCGCCCGCGAAGCCGGCGTCGGCCTCCAGGACGCCGAGGAGGGGCTGAGGGCCGTCCAGGGGCTCGACCCCTGCGGCGTCGGGGGGCGCGGCCTGGGCGAATGCCTCCTGCTCCAGCTGCGCGACCGGGGGGTGCCCGAGGAGGACTGGGCCGTCCGGCTTGTCCGCGACTACCTGGCGGAGCTTGGCTCGCAGCGCCTTCCGGAACGCCTCCGGCGCGTCGGCCTTCGCGAAGACGCCTGGCTCGCCGCCAAGCAGCTCATCCGCAGCCTCGACCCGCGGCCCGGCGCCGCGTACACCTCGGAGCGCACCGTCGGCGTCGTCCCCGACGTCGAGATCGCCGGCCGCGAAGGGGCCCCCGGCTTCGAGGCGCGCCTTCTCGACGACGGCCTGCCCCGCCTCCGCATCAGCCGCCGCTACGAGGAAATGCTCGAAGACCCCGCCACCGGCCCCGAGGCCCTCGCCTTCCTCCGCGAAAAGATCCGCTCGGGCAAGTTCCTGATGGGGAGCATCGAGCAGCGGCGCGCCACCCTCCTGCGCCTCGGGCAGTTCATCGCCGATACGCAGGAGGAGTTCCTCCGCGAGGGGGTCTCGCGGCTCCGCGCCGTCACGTTCGACGCGGCGGCCAAGGCCCTTGGCCTGCACGGGACGACCGTCGGGCGCGCCGTCGCCGCCAAGTTCGTCCGCACCCCGCAGGGCGTCCGCCCGATGCGCTTCTTCTTCACCGCCGGCGGCGCCCGCGCCCGGACGCCGGACGGCGCGACGGCCGCCGCCCTCGCCCCCGAGGCGGTCAAGGACGAGATCCGCCGCCTTGTCACCGCCGAGGACGAACGCCGACCCCTCTCCGACGACGCGCTTGCCGCCGCCCTCGCGCGCCGCGGCATGGCCGTCGCCCGCCGCACCGTCGCCAAGTATCGCGAGCAGATGCGCCTGGGCACCTGCCACGAACGAAAACGCCGCTACGGCGCCCGCTGACCGCCCGACCGAAGGATGGACTTGCCGATGCAACCGACCGATTTCAAGCGACTCGACTGGGACGCCTTTGCCACCTGGGGCAAGGCCCGCCCCCTCGCCGACTACCAGCGCGCCTACTACGCCATGTATTCCAGCGTCTGGGACGCCATCACCCTCGAGCCCGGCCTCATGACCATCCCCCTCGACGACCACCTCGTCCACCGCGGCGACGGCCTCTTCGAGACCTGCAAATGCGCCGGCTGGGCCGTCTACAACTTCGACGCCCACCTCCGCCGCCTCTTCGACGGCGCCCGCACCATCGGGCTTGCGCTCCCTTGGGGCCCCGACGACATCAAGGCCGTCTGCGGCGCCGTCCTGCGCGCCGGCGGGCACGGCGACGCCCTTCTCCGCATCCTGGTCTCGCGCGGGCCGGGCGGCCACGGCGCGAACCCCTACGAATGCGTCGCCCCCCAGCTCTACGTCCTCGCCAAGGCCCCCGCGCGCCCCTTCATGGAGGCGCATCCCGCCGGCGCCTCCGTCGGCATCAGCCGCCTTCCCGTCAAGCCCGGCCTCTTCGCGCGGGTCAAGTCCGTCAACTACCTCCCCAACGCGCTGATGAAAAAGGAGGCCGTCGACCGCGGATGCGACTTCATGGCCGCGCTCGACGAGGACGGGCACCTTGCCGAATGCCCCAC
Source organism: Kiritimatiellia bacterium (assembly GCA_045627965.1). Classification (GTDB taxonomy): domain Bacteria; phylum Verrucomicrobiota; class Kiritimatiellia; order CAIQIC01; family Lenti-01; genus RGIG3636. Next base: position 10,531 of record JAZQOP010000355.1, read on the forward strand.
CGAGACCCTCATGCTCGTCACCCGCGACGGCGTCCTGGCCGCCCCGCGCCCCGACCGCATCCTCGCCGGCACCACCATGCTCCGCGTCCTGGAGCTCGCCCGCGGCGAACTGGCCCGCGGCGGTCCCCTCGCCCGCCTCCTCCGCGACGTCCAGCGCCGCGACCTCTCCCCCGGCGACGCCCGCGACGCCCGCGAAATCCTCATTGTCGGCACCACGCCCAACGTCGCCGCGGCCACCACCTTCGACGGACGGCCCGTCGCCGACGGGCGCCCCGGCCCGGTCCAGTCCGCCCTCGACGCCCTCCTTGCCGCCGACATGCGCGACCCCGCCCGCCTTTGGCCCGTCCCCACCTGACCGCCACACCGACGCACGCCACGCGCCAGGATGTCCAGGCCGCCTAAAATGCCTGGGCCGCGCGGGGGGGCGAATGGGGGGCGAATGGGCGGCGTCAGGGGGTGGCGTTGAGGACGTAGGTTTCGAGGGAGAGGACCTTGGGCTGCTGGGAGGTGTCGGGGGGCTTGGGGAGCGAGAGGCGCGCGGTGCGAAGGACCTGGGCGACGCGTTCGGGACGGCCCAGGACGCGGTAGACGTCGGCCAGATGGATGTAGTCGCTCCAGCCCAGGTGGCCGAGGCGGAAGCGCTGCTTCATGTCCTGGAGGGCCTCCTGGGGATGGCCGTTGCGGAGGTGGACCATGGAGCGCGTGTTGTAGAAGCGGGGCTGGGAGGAGTCGCGGCGGATGGCCTCGGCCAGGAGGAGGAGGGCGTCGTCGTAGTTTTCGGGGGACTTTTCGGCGAGGACGTGGGCGAGGTTGTTGAGGAGGACGGGGTCGCGCTCGAGGAAGATGCCGCGCTGGAAGATGCGGATGGCCTCGTCGATGTCGCCTTTGTCGTAGGCTTCCTGGCCGCGGGTCTGGAAGACGACGTAGTGGTAGGGGGCGACGGCGATGAGGCGCTGCTGGGCGGCGTCGAAGAGGCGGCGGTTGCCGGTGCGCTCGGCGATGGTCAGGGCGGTCTCCCAGAGGGCGACGCGCTCGACGGAGAAGGAAAGGGCGCGGTTGAGCTCGGTGCGGGCCTTGGCGAGCTCGTCGCGGTCGACGTGGATGGAGGCGAGGGTGGTCCAGACGTCGACGTCGTTGGGGCGGGAGTTCTTGAGGGTGCGCTCGATTTCGTCGGAGACGGGCTGTGCGCCGTCGGCGAAGAGGTAGAGGGCCATCCAGACGCGCATGTCGTGGACGGCGGTGCGGGAGATGTCGCGGAAGACGGCGGAGGGGAGGCGGATGTTGCCGGCGAGGTCGCTCCAGAGGTCGGGGTTGCGGAGGGCGGCGGCGTCGGCGATGGAGGCGAAGGGGATGCCGGGGGCGCCGTGGACGCCGAAGCGGGCGGCGACGGAGCCGGAGCCGATCTTTTCGAGGGCGAGGACGAGGCGGACGAAGTCGGCCATGGCGCGCTCGAACTGGACGTCCTTTTCGTCGACGCCGGCGAAGGCGACGGCCTCGTCGGCGTAGGCGTCGGCGATGTCGGGGCGCTTTTCGCGGATGGCGAGGCGGCAGAGCTCGAGGATGGCGTGGGCGTCCCAGGGGTTGGCGAGGAGGCGGTTGCGGCAGGCGGTGGCCTGCGAGAGGGGGTCGGCGACGGCGATGAAGGCCTGGTCGGCGAAATGGGCGAAGGCGCCGTCGACGGCGAGGTCGATGGCGGGGTGGCGGCGGGCGGCGGGGGAGCAGAGGGGGGAGCCGGAGAGGGCCCAGACGTAGCCGTCGCGCATCCACTGCTCGGGGTCGTAGAGGTAGCCGTAGCGGACGCCGAGGACCCAGCGGCTGCCGCCGATGGCCCAGATGTCGCGCTCCCAGTCGGCGCGGTCGGCGGCGACGGCGGGGTCGCCGGGGCGGACGACGGCGGCGGTGCGGAAGACGTTCATGCGGGCGGAAGGGTTGTCCGGGGCGATGCGGAGGGCGAGCTGGAAGAGGTCGTCGGCGAGGGGGAAGAGGCCGCGGTCGGCGCAGAGGACGCCGGCGTTGTTGACGATGGTGGCGGCCTGCGCGGTGTAGTGGCGGAGGTAGGGGAAGAAGGGGTTGTCGTGAGAAATCGGGGCCTCGGAGGCCTGGGAGAGGGCGGCGATCTCGTCCCAGAAGGGGCGCTGGGCGGCCAGGACGGCGGGGAGGCGTTCGGCGGCGACGGCGGAGGGGGCGGTGTGGGTGGAATAGGCGAGGCCGGCGGGGAGGAGGTAGGCGTATTCGTAGAGGAGGTCGGGGCGGGTGTCGGCGATGGTGGACTCGAGCATGCGGGGGTCGTCGAGCCAGTAGCGGATGGCGGCTTCGAGGTGGCCTTCGCCGAGGGCGCGGGCGATGTCGGAGGACTCGGGGAAGTAGTGGGCGAAGACGGACTGGTAGATGGAGTCGTACATGCGGGAGGCGGAGAGGACGACGATGGGCTCCTTGCGCTCGTAGGCGGCCAAAAGGAGGCTGTCGTCGAGGGGGGCGTCGACGATGAAGGCGTCGCGACCGGCGCGGGCGTCGAGGACGCGGTCGGCCAGGTCGAAGGCCCAGATGCCCTCGGGGACGCGGACCGACGGGAGGTTGGCCGGGAGCGAGGCAAAGGCCGCCAGCGGGAGGGCGAGGGCCAGGACGGAGAAGAGGCGGCGGCCGTTGCGCTGACGGAGGCGGCGGTCGAGGAGGGGGCGGGGCTGGCCGATGCACCAGAACTCGCCGGCGACGTAGCCGTAGCAGAGGCCGAGGAGGAGGGTGGGGACGAGGACGGGGTCGTCCATGCCGCCGGGGACGAGGAAGTGCGGGGCGAACATCACGTTGAAGAGCGTCGCCAGGATGCCGCCCGCGAAGAAGAGGCGGCTGGCGGTCTGGGGCCACTCGTAGAACCAGGGGCACCGACGCGACAGGAGGAAGAGCGAGCACAGCGGGATCAGCAGGATGCAGGCAAAGACGAGAAGGACGGGCGATAGGTGGAGCGCGGTCAGCATCGCCAGCTGGGAGGAGAGGATGGCGCGGAAGGCGGCGGGGAGGCCGTCGTAGAGGCCCAGCCAGGCGCCGCGGCGGAAGAGGACGTAGGCCTCGGGCAGGTAGATCGAGAGGCCGAGCGCGAAGGAGAAGACGAACGCCAACCAGGTGCGCCACGAACGGGCCAGGCGCCAGCGGATGATCTCGCGGACGAGCAGCGCCAGGAGGAGCGGGGCGAAGATCCAGACCGTCGCGAACGAGGCGCAGCAGACGCCGAGCGCCAGGCAGGCGGAGGCCAGGCGCCATCGGCGCCCGCCATGCTGGAAGGTGCCGAACAGCCAGACCGCCACCAGCATGCAGAAGAGGTTGAAGGTCGTCGGGAGCGTCCGGGTGGCCGTCACGAGGAAGGGCGCCGACAGGGCGACGTAGAGGCCGCCGGCAAGCGCGGAGAGGCGGCGGGCCATCGCCTCGCGGCGGAGGGAGCCGTCGGCGCACTCGTTGCGGACCAGGTAGCCGACGCGCAGCAGGATCGCCGTGAAGAGCCCGACCGACAGGACGCCGAAGACGGCCGCGAAGACCGTCGTCCAGAACGAGACCGTCCCGCCGGGGAGGGCGTCGGCGAGGCGGATGACGTAGTCCCAGAGAAAGTCGGCCGTCGAGGGGCGCGCCTCCAGGCGGAGGTGGGTCAGGAGGGCCTTCGTCGGCGTGCCGGGCATCGGATGCCGGCAGAAGCACCAGGCCGAAAGCGCCGCCGCGACGAGCATGTTGAACACGACGACGTGCCAGGGGCGCGGGAAGGAGCGGCCCATCGGGTCGTCCCAGATCAGGCGGTGCGGATGGATGCCGTCGAGGACCATGTGGGCCGAGCGCTCCTGCTCGGCCAGGCCGGGGCGGTGGCGCTGGAAGAGGCCGAGCGAAAGGTCCTCGACCGCGGGCGGCGGCGAAGGCCTCCCCTTTGGCGGCGGGGGCGGCGGCGTGGGGGTGGACGGCGTGGCCGGCGGCGGCGTCTTCTTCTTGCGGCGGAACCAGCTCATGGGCACATCTCCGAACGTAGGCGGGTGCCGAAGACCGGTTCGGCAAGGCGGGGCCAGATTTCCTCCAGGACGGCGGGAGGCAGGAAGTCCTGGAGGCGGGAATAGGACAGGCGGGCGGAAGGCTCGTCGGAAAGGCGCTCGGCGGCAAGGCCGGCCAGGCGCCACAGGACGGGCGAGGACGACAGGGCGGCCTCGGTGCGCCCCAGGAGGGCCGAGGCCGACTCCGCGCCCGCCTCGTCGCCCCGCTGCAGCCCGGCCGCGGCCATGGACAGCGCAAGCGCCGGGACCGTGCGCAGGCGGGCCTTGAGCTTGGCCTCGGCCATCTGGCCGGTCGGGGTCGAGGGCTCCAGCATCCAGAAGGCGATCCACGGGAAGACGTCCGACGGATGCGCGCCCGCAAGCGCCAGGAGGGCCTGGCGGAAGCCGACGGGGAAGC
>JAZQOP010000356.1:0-1635 GCA_045627965.1 Kiritimatiellia bacterium
CGCCGCCAACCTCGCCTCCGCACGCGTCCTCCACGGCAAGGAAATGTCCTACAACAACTACGTCGACGCCGACGCCGCCCTCGAATCCGTCCGCGAGCTCGCCGACCGCCCCGCCGCCGTCGTCATCAAGCACAACAACCCCTGCGGCGCCGCCACCGCCGACACCCTCGCCGACGCCCTCGCCAACGCCTGGGAAGGCGACGTCGTCTCCGCCTACGGCTCCGTCATCGCCCTCTCCCGCCCCGTCGACCTCGCCACCGCCCAGGTCCTCCAGGGACGCTTCGTCGAGGCCCTTGTCGCGCCCTCCTTCGACCCCGACGCCTTCGACTTCCTCACCGCCAAGTCCAGGCAAATCCGCCTCGTCTCCCTCGACGCCCCCCTCGCCCCCCCCCGTCCACGCCGCACCTCCCGCCGCATCTTCGGCGCCACCCTCTGGCAGGATGCCGACGTCGACGCCCCCGAACAGTGGGACCTCGTCACCACCGCCCCCTTCCCCGACGCCCTCCGTCCCGCCGCCTCCTTCGGCATCAAGATGTGCGCCCACCTCAAGTCCAACGCCATCCTGCTTGCCATGGCCACCCCCGACGGCCGCCACGCCTCCATCCTCGGCATGGGCGCCGGACAGCCCAACCGCGTCGATTCCATGCGCAAGCTCGCCCTCCCCAAGGCCGCCGAAAACCTCGAACGCCTCGCCATCGCCCCCGCCGACGCCTTCGCCCGCACCGTCCTGGTCTCCGACGCCTTCTTCCCCTTCGCCGACAACATCGAGGCCGCCGCCGCCGCCGGCGTCCGCTACATCGTCGCCCCGGGCGGCTCCAAGCGCGACCCCGAGTGCATCGACGCCTGCAACGCCGCCGGCATCGCCATGGTCTTCACCCACTGCCGCCACTTCCTCCACTAGCCTCCCTCCCCCGCCCTTCCCCACCGCATGCGCGGCCGTTGGCGCAAGACCAAATTCCTCCTCGGGCTCCTCCTCCTGCCCCTTTGCGCCGCGCTGACCCTGACCCTCTGGCGCGTCCTGCGCATCCTGGCCGAGGCCCCCGCCCGCCTCCCGTGGCTCCACGTCTCCGCGACCCTCGCCGGCGTCGCCATCTGGGCGCTCATCTGGATCTTCCTGCCCCGCATGACCCGCACCTACGTCCTCGGCCACGAGCTCACCCATGCCTTCTGGACCCTGCTCTTTGGCGGACGCCCCTCCGACCTCCGCGTCACCGACCGCGGCGGCAGCGTCCGCGTCACCAAGACCAACGTCTGGGTCACCCTGGCCCCCTACTTCTTCCCCTTCTACACCATCCTGGCCGCCATCCTCTGGGGGCTCCTGCGCACCTGCTGGCCCGCCGCACGCCCCTACGACCCCATCGGACTCTTCTGGATCGGCCTCACCTGGGCCTTCCACGTCACCTTCACCCTCCACTACCTCCGCGCCGGACAGCCCGACGTCTACGAGCACGGCCGCCTCTTCTCCTACACCCTCATCTACCTCCTCAACACCGCCACCCTGGCCGCCGTCCTCATCCTCCTGTCCCCCTGGACCTTCCGCGCCGCCGCCGCCGACCTCCTCCAGCACCTCCTCGACTTCCATTCCGCCGCCGACACCTTCCGCCAGTGGCTCCTCACCAAGCTCCCCGCATTCTG
>JAZQOP010000357.1:0-1637 GCA_045627965.1 Kiritimatiellia bacterium
GACGGCGCCGGCCCCTTCGAACTGCAAGCGAAAGTCGGCTCCATCATGTCGCCGCCCGCCTACATCCAGGGGCTTGTCGTCACGCAGCGGACGGTCGAGGTCCACCTCTGCATCGTCCGCAACGACATCGGCGAAAACGCCCCGATGACCGAGGCGCATTTCCTGGAATTGCTTGACGGCGCCAACGATATCTTCCGCCAGGCCGGCATCCGCTTCGTAAAGGCCGGCCCAACCATTTATACGAACAAAACGGCTTGGCTCTGTTTGCGCTTTGGCGACCCCTCGGACGACACCATGCGACATGAGCTGCAATCCATCATGCACGACACAGGCGGGATGGAAGTCTATTGCGTCGCGGATCTGGGCAGCGCAACCGGTGTGAACCGATCGTCCGGCGATGCAACGGCAGGATTAAGCATTTCGAGCAATGCCAACGCGCGCACGCTTGCACATGAACTGGGACATGCTTGCGGATTGAAAGACATCTATGTGGAAAAGGACGGTTCCGATTTCGGCCCCGGCATCGTTTGTGGCGCATGGATGCCATTGGATTGGAGCGGGCCGGATGAAAACGGGCCAGGCTATTATCCGCAGGAGATGCCGCAAACCAATATGATTTGTCGCTTGCTCATGTTTGGCGTCAAAAGCACTGTGAAAACAGATTTGCCTGTTGGATCGATTTACGGCCTGGACATTCGTGGTGGCCAGACGTTTTTGGATGTCGGGATCCAAGGGACCTCGGGGCGATTGTTGGAACACTGAACGGAAAGGCGAACCATGATGAAAGCAATTGAATGGATGATGGTGTGCTTGACAACCTGCTGGGTGTGTACCGGAATGGCGGAGGGCACGCCTGCCCTGGAAAAGGCGATTGCCTCGGAATTGCAACTTGAAATAGATAACGACGAATATTCTCAACTTGATGCGTTCCGCAAGATTCAGGCGTCCTTGCATGCTTCCGACGAAGATATCCGTCAGGTCCTTGTCCAGTATATCCAAGAGCATGCGCAGGAAGCGGATGCCGGCGACTGGGAGGCAACGGTTGGCGTCTGCCACGCATTGACACAGCTGCGGACCTATGGGTCGGAAGAAGACGCGCCTTTTGTCGGAATGATTGCCGAGCAACATGGGGGGAAAATACGCGCTTACGGAGTTTGGATTTATATCGAGCTGTCCAAGGCGGCCTCCACCGATTTGCTCCACCGGATTTGCGCGGACAGGAGAACAAATCGCCTGCTTGTCTACCTCGATATGTTCAGGGCCTATGATGCACCTTCCGCGCCGCATCGCCCCGAAATTGTGAAGTTTTTCGAAAAATGGGCTCGGAAGGAAGAAGAGGCATCGCTGGCCAACATGATCGCTGGCTTTCTCAAGTCAAACGATCCTGGGTTCGAGGAGTCGGAGCTGTTCAAGTCGATGCAGGAGCGTTTCGAGGGCAGGAACGGCTGGCGCAACGGCGATGAATGGCGGCCGTAACGCTTCGGCAGCAAACCGTAAAAAGCCGGGAAGCTCCCGGGAACAGCTTTCCGTTGCGAGGGAGGACACGCGGAACACGTTTCCATTCATTGCGAATCGAAGCGCAACGCCCAGGCCGAAGGCGCAGGGCGGCCGCGACGCTTGAGACTTCCCAACGGGGA
>JAZQOP010000358.1:0-19461 GCA_045627965.1 Kiritimatiellia bacterium
TGCAACTTCCGCTGCGCCTTCTGCCACAACGCCGCCGCCCTCGCCGGCCCCCCCCGTCCCGGGATGCCCTGGCGCGAACTGGACCGCGCCCTCCAGCGATTCAAGGCAAACTGGGTCGACGCCGTCGTCATTACCGGCGGCGAACCCACCCTCCACCCCCTGCTTCCCGCGCTCGTCCGCCACCTGAAAACCCGCGGATTCGCCGTCAAGCTCGACAGCAACGGCTCGAATCCCGACCTTCTCCGCGCCCTCCTGCCCGAACTCGACTACGTCGCCATGGACATCAAGTGCGCCCCCGCCGACTATCCCCGCCGAACCGGCTTCGACAACCTGGGCGCCATCGACGAATCCATCCACCTGCTCATTTCCTCCGCCCGCGACTACGAATTTCGCACCACCGTCCTCCCCGACTGGCATCCCCCCGAGTCCTGGCCTGCCATCGCCAGCTGGATTTCCGGTGCCAAGCGCTACGTCCTCCAGGCCTTCATCCCCCGTCCCGAAGTCCTCTCCCCCGCCCTACGCAGCGCCCCCGAAACACCCCTCGCCTACCTCCGCAAAATGCAGGCCGCCCTCCTCGCCGCCCTGCCCTCCGTCCACCTTCGCGGCACCTTCTGACCCTCGCGTCCCCCGGCGCCGGCTTCCGCCCCAGCCACAAAAAAACCGGCCAGGCATCGCCCGTCCGGTTTTTCGTCGCGGAGTCCGATTTAGAACTCGTAGGTCGCGCGAATGCCGCCGAAGCCGCCTTCGCCGTCGCCCGTCTGGCCGCCGGCGTAGATCGCCACGAAGAAGTTGCTCAGGAAGTCGCGGCTCAGGCCGATGTAGGCGCGGGCGCAGCCATCCTCTTCCGGATCGCTCGACCAGGCATAGTAGGTGCCTTCCACGAAGATGTTCGCCTCATCGTCGAACAGGTCATACATGATCATCGCGCTGCCGAGGAACGCGCCATGGTGCTCTTCCGTCGGGATGGTCGGCAAATCCTTCTTGCCCCACGAGGCATCAACCGAGAAATGCCAGTCATCGGCGACCGTCGTGCCGACCGTGACGCCCAGGCGGGCCTCGACGTCGCCGGACCCGAGCAGCTTGTCCTCGTCGCCCGTCGGCAAATACAACGTCGCATGCGGAATGATGAAGGGATAGCCGAAGATGTCCTCCCAGGCGCGCCACTGCAGGCCGATGCCGATGTCCGACAGGCCCCATTCCTTGTCATGGTCCGACTGCCAATGCAGGACCGGGATGTCGCACTTCAGCGCCAACTCGTCCAGCAGGCCCAGGCGGAGGTTCAGCGTCGTCATCCAGTAGTCGCGGTCATAGCCGTCGACCGGCGTCGAATAGACCGACTCGTCGCGGTTCACGGCCGGAGACACATCGCTCAGCGCGAAGCCCAGGACCGTCAAGCCGGCTTCCAGGTGCATCGTCTTCGGGAAGCGGTTGTCCATCGTGTAGAGCATGCGCATCGGGGCGAATTCCGAGGCCCCCTGCGCCGGAGCGTAGCGGCGGGCATTTTCCATCGCGAACGACGGACGGGTATGCGGATAATCCGTCATCGTCTGCGTGAACGGAGAAGTCCGTTCATACAAAGGCTGCGTCTGGGCCGAAGCCACCGTCGCGCCAACCGCCAACACCATCAAGCCCGCCATCAACTTTTTCATGGTCATAATATTCTCCACGCCGCAACGGCTCTTTTCCGCCACTGGCAAACGCCCTTTCTATACCACCTTCCGCCCCCCGCGCGCAAGTCCTTTGTGCCCGTCCGGAACGAAAAAGTCCCTATGTCCTTTTCATCGCCAAAATTTCGCGCGCAAGAACCGAGACCTCTTCCGGACTGATCGCGTCCATGCATTCATGGGCCGCCTTCAGGCAATGCTGCCGCCAGTCCCAGTAGACACACCCGGGGCACCGCGCGACCACCTTGCGCACGACATGGTTCCCTTCCCCAAGCGGTGCCCACTTTTCAGGATCCGTCGGCCCCCACAAAGACAAGGTCTTGCAACCGACCGCGGCTGCCAAATGCAACGGACCGCTATCGTTTCCGATCCACAGCGCCGCGCGTTTCATCACCGACGCCAACGTTCCAATATCCAGCCGTCCGAACCAGTCCCGTCCGGCCGCCCCCGCCGGCTTTAGCGCCTTTTCGTCCTCCGTTCCAATCCACGCCACCTGCGCCCCCGACTTTTCCATTGCAAACGCCACTTCGGCAAAATGCCTGCCCCCCCAATTTTTACCTTCCCAGCCGCTTCCTGCAGAAACCAGCACCAGCGGCCTGTCGACCGCTACCGCTTCCGCCCGCAAAAACTCTTCCGCCCGCCCGGCATCTCCGTCCTCTTCCACCCAGAATGCCGTTCCGACGCCCCTGGACGAAATGCCTAGCGGGACCAGCAGGTCCGCCAGCGCCTCCGCCTCCGGCTTTCGGGGATCATACGGCACCAGGGACGTCGCGACCTCCCGTGCCACGCGCGGCGGCCGTCGGTCGCCCAGGCCCGTCCAGATTCCCGGGCGCAACATATTGGCCAAAAAACGCGTCACGGCATCCTCGATCCGCGTCGCTACGAGCGCCCGCACGCCTGCCTTGGACAACCTCTGCAACAACCGCCACTGCTCCCAGGCCCCCTGGGGCTGTTGCCCCCGAGACAAGTTCGGCAACGCGGGCGAAAAAACCGCCACCTCGTCGCAATAGGCGCCAAACCGCCGCGCCAGGGCGGCGCCCCAGCTGCCGACCAGCCAAACGATCCGCCGCCCCTCCCACGCCTCCCGCAAGCGGCGCAACATCGGCGTCGCTTCCAGAAAATCGCCCAAGTGCCCCGGTAGATACACCACCGCGCCCCCCCCATCGTCCGCCGGACAGCGATGCCGCGTCCAGCGCGCCCATTCCGCAAGCCACACATACCGCCCAATCATCTCGACATCCTGCCAGGCTAGGCTTCAAGCAACTCCCGATGCAACGCCGAATAGAGGGGAATGATATTCCGCCAATCCAGCAATTCGGCCCACTTCCTCGCAGCCGGGCGCATGGCCTCCAGCAATTCACGATCGGCCGCCAACTGCTCCAGGCGCTCCACCCAGGCCTCCACGGGGGCGTCGTTTCCCATCACAACGTTACAGCCCGCCGGGACATATTCGTCCACGCCGCCGATCCGGTTGGTCATGACAGGCGTTCCGCAGCACATGCTGTCCAGGAACCCGCGATTCGCCGCGCTATCCAGCATGGGCATCGCCATCAGGTCGGCCTGGCGATATTCCTCCCGCATCTCCTCGTCGCTCAGCCGAGGGAGCACTTTCACGCAAGGAATCCCCTCATACACCCGGACCAGGTGGGAATTCGTCCGCACACGCCATTCAAAACGGTCCGCCGGCAACTGTGCCGCGACCGCCGCCGCCTTCTCGTGATCCCGCTCCGTGTCCCCTAGCATGAACAGGCGCAGCTTTTCGTGCGGAATCCGGCCCCCGGCCGGCGTAAAATAATCGGACATCGCACCATACAAGATGGTCCGCACGCGTTCACGCGGCACGTCCACCTCGACCAGCGGCCGCTGGCATTCACTGGTCAGCACGACGGCATCTGCGCACGCATAGCCATCCGGCCGAGTCCAAACTTGCCGCCAACGCCGGACGCTACTATGCACATTCACCACGATCTTGCCACCTCGCCGATGGATTGCATCTGCCCATTTCGGCGAAAAGAACTCGCCAAAAATGCAATGGACGACAAAAGGCCCCTTCGCCGGCAAGGCCCGCATCAGCCCATAATCCGACCAAACGGGAATTCCGCGGCTCCAGGCACTCCCATACCAGCGATGGCTCCAACGCGCCAACATGTCCCCCAATCGCCAGCTTCTGCCCTTCACCCGGGCAATGGGGTCAGAAATGTCTAGTTCTCCGCCATGAGGAATATCACAATAGTGGCGATGCCAATTCGTCACCGAAACCCCGATCGACGACGCAAAAGCTAAAACAACCTGCTTGTCTGGATCAACGGAGGCCATCACTCTTTGCCTCTGCAATTTCACGCCACAGAATCTCCGCGATGTTCTTCCCCGCATGTCCCAACGTCTTCCCGTAATAGCGCCGGCACAGTTCCGCACGCCTTTCGGCATGCGGATCCGCCCCTCCCAGCACGGTTTCCGTCAAGAACCGCCGGACATCCTCCTCGTTCCAGGCGGCCGCGTTCTCATGCAGGACCCGCTCCGCCGATTCCGCCATGCCGGCCCGACCGACGTGCTCCAGGAAGCAAAGCGGCTTCCCCGTGGGCAGATAGTGCATGATAAAGCCTAAGGAATCCAGCACCATGGCGTCGGCTTCCTTGAAGAAATCGATCAAATTACCCCCCTCGTAGATGTTGGCGTTCGGAGCATCCGTCCACGCGTGCCAATAGGCATCTACCTGCTCCTGCGCCCAAGTCCCGCTGGCCACCAGGAACTTACGCAGTTCAGGATGCGGGCGCATCACAAAATCGACTTCCGGAAAATCCTTCAACAAGCCGAGAAAAGGCTTCGCGTATTGGAGGAATGTTGCGTATTGGTGCGGCGTATATTTTGTCGGCAACGTGAAATGCGGTGCCCAAACAACCCGCCTGCGACCTTTCCCCTTCCAGATCCCGTGCGTCGGGACGTGCGGTTCCGCATAGCCGTCCAGGGAAGGCGAACCGGCAACCCTCAATTTCGCAGCCACATCGGGAAAAGCCTCTCCGAACCAGCGTTCCTCCTCGGGATCACGAACGAAAACATGCGAGCAATGGCGATAGCAAGGGATCATCCCCTTGTAGAACGACGGCCCCAGGATCATGCCGGAACCATAGGCCCAGGTCGTCACGTGCGCAAAACGCGACAAATACGGTGCGCAATACATGAAGGGCTGGGTGTGGTTGTAGGGTTGCGGCAGAATATAAACGTCTGCCACGCCATAGGCGAACGGATGGATCCAACGCCCGGCCGCCCCGTCATACCCCTCGACAAAAGGAATTTTTTCCGCCCTCAGAAACTCCTTTTCCGTCTCATATTCCTCAAAGTCGTATCCGCGGGCCATGGGCGGACGCTTGGGAATAACGATCACCGTGACGGAAAAGCGTTCATCCTGCGCCATTGCACGATACACGCTCCGTTGGTTTTCCCACAAGGCTGGGCGTTGCAAGATGAACACCACATGCAAACGGCCATCCCCCGCAGTCCTGCCCTCCTGGCGACGGAGCAGCCGTTCCCCTTCGCGCTCCAACGACCAGGCCTCCAACTTTTGGCGCATCCCAAGCCCGGCAATCCGTTCCCGAAGCCCCGCTGGGACCGTTTTCTTATAGATCTCCCGCAAACTCATGCCTTTGCTCCTCAAAGAACGCCTCGTCTGATCATCCCTCGGCATTCCAACGGATCCCCTGCCAGGCCGCCACTGTCGCGAAATCCTTGTAGCGGCTCTCCGACGTAAAGAAACCCGGGCGCGGCTCCCCTTCCACGCACACCCGTATGTCCTCCAGTCCGACCTCCCCCGCCCGGAGCAGGTGGCCCAAATAGGCAATCTTCAAGGGGTCGAAGCCCATGTATCGAGTGGCCGCCACGTCCGTCGCGAGCAAATCGCCGCCTGCAATCAGGCAATTGGAGCATTTGCTCGTCGGGCAAAACGGCCCCTGCCCCTCTCCGCCGATGATCCCGTCGACCACGGACAACGTCCTGCGCGGGCGCCTCATCAGCCCATGGTACAAATCCACGACCATCCGCCAAATGGTATCGTTCCCGGGCCAGGCGCCGCGGTGCTTCACCTTGGCCTCCTGGGCGGCCGTCCAGGAGGCTTCGTCTGGATATTCGTCGCCGCCATTTGCCGGATAGCCCACCTGCCAATGGACCAGCTGGTTCTTGTCGGCGATGCTTCCAACCAAGCCCTTCAAATTCAACGTCGCCCCCACCTTCTGGTGGGTTTTCAGCTTCGGGATGGAGATGTAAACGTCCGATTCATACAAACTTTTCGAAAACGTATAGAGCTGCGTATCCCCCGTGTGTGCCTTCATGGTGTCTTCCCGTTCATCGAAGACTCCACGGAAACGGGACGGATCCACGCCGTGTAGCAGGGAATCCTTACCTAGATTTACGCACACGGCCCCCGAGGGATCCCCTTGCTGCCGAAACATCCTGTCCCGCTTCCCGTAATCGGCCAAATCCTTGCACACCAGTGGGCGCAAATCCATGACCCGGAGCGGGACATGATATCGCGCTTCCAGGGCCTTGATCCCCGTTCGCGCCATCAGCTCGGGAAAATCCGCGTCAATGGAAGGGTTGTCGCCGATGACGATCTCCCCGTCCCCTGCAAGAGCATCCGCCACAAGGTCGGCGACAGCCTCGATCACGGAAGGATGCGTGATGACGCAATACAACGAATCCTTGTGGGGACAGGACGCGCGCCAGCGGCTTGCCACCCAGTTCGGCTTGATGAAAACGCGATCACCGGGCCGGACGACCCCGCGCATGGGATTTTCCGGGTCCGCTTCGGGATACAAATCCCGCAACGCCGCCACAAGGCTTTGGAAAACGGCCGGCTTTCGATAGGCATCGCAGGAACGGATGGCGACCGCCTTGCTCATGGTGCCACCTCAGGCTGATCAGGGGCGAAGGCGGAATCGCCTTGTTCAAGCATGTCCAGATATTTTTCCAAGGCCCAGACCATCCACTTCTGATCCCCGCGCATGCCGTCTGTGCAATGAGGAAGGAATTCCTCTCGGACAGGCCCTCCCCAGTCTTTGAACCACTCGTCCATTGGACGCGGCATCGGCACTTTCTTGGGAATCTCACGGCCTGGATACAGGCGCCTGAACACCTCCCGGACCAAATATTTCGCGTCGCCTGCACGAATCCGCCGGTAATCGATCGGAACGGCCAGGCAAGTCTCCGCGTATGGGCAAATTGCCTCCAGACCCGCAGTGGCCATGGCGTTCGTATAAGTTCCCATCGCCTCCAGGCGGAAGACGTCCGTCACAAAGCTGTGGGGGTCGATATGCCCGTCGCGCTCATATTTACGGAAAGGCTCCAATATCAGCTGGGGGCGTTTCAAGACGCGATGAGGAAGGACATAGGAATACCTCTCGACAAATTCGCCGAACAACCAGTCCTTCGCCAGCAACCCGTCCATCCCCCCGTAGAGGATGTCGGCGTTTTCACCGAAGATGATCCCATCCAGCCCATCCTGCCTGGCCTGCAGGGCCGCCTTGTAAATTTGGACTTCGATCGAATGGATAGGCGCATTCTTGTGCGTCATCAGGACCGGAGCATACCTCTCGAAATCTTCCCAGTAGATATCCACCACCTTGTGCCGCAAGCCGCACTCCTCCGCATACGCCCTCGCCGCCTCGGACTCATCTGTCACCTGGACTCCCGGCACAAGGCAGCGGAAAGTATAGGCAATAGAACCGCGAGGCATGAATTTGGCCAAAATGGCGGAATCGATCCCTCCAGACAACGCCAAAGCAACCTTTCGCTCGCGGCAGATATCCGTCACGCGTTGCTTCAAAAAGGCCTCCAGCTGATGGCTGTCGCAAATGGGAGTCCTCTCCCGATCCTGGTACAAGACATGCTTGCGCCCGGAAAAATCCTTATGGTCGTCCATGATTTTGCGGAACATCAGAAAGGAGCTCATGCAGTAGCCCTTGTCTTGCTCGGCGTCGTTCAGCGGCAAGGTCCACCCGCGGACATATTGCAATGCGTCGCGAATCCGGGTCGAGGAAACGCCCCGAGTATACGGAAAATAAACGATTTGGATGCCCGCCGCGGCAAATTCCTGCTCATAGGCCTTCCATTTTTCCGTGCCGAACCAGTCGTCACCGACAAAAAGCCTCGTCGCCCCCAACTTTTTGCACATGGAAAGCTTATCCATATCATATTGGGGAACGGCCGCATCCACATATTGGCAACTGCGAACGATCTCGATTCGCTCCTCGAACGGGATCATCGGGCGCTTCCCCTTGTATTGCGCCGTTTCGTCGACCGTGACCCCGACAATCAGCTTGTCGCACATCCCCTTCGCATTTTTCAAAAGCGTCAAATGTCCAATGTGGAACAAGTCATATACGCCAGCCGTATAGCCAATGATTTGCTTCTTCATAGAATGCAAACGAGCTCCTCAACATAAACCATCACAAAACTTGACTCAAAAATCGCACGCGACTCGCTTCTCTATCATCCGGTGACCCGCCGGAAAAACGTAGCCATCCAGCGTTTCCACGGCACGGGCGAAAACGGGGCCAGGGCGATCCACTGGCGAGCGAACCAACGGGCCCTCGCGCTTTCACGCCGGTTGCGGTAGAACCAGTAGTTTTCCTCCAATTTGTCCACCAGCGCCTGCACCATGCGCGAGCGCGGGACGACTCCCTGCCAGATGTCCTCCCGCAAAAGGAGGGCCTGGAAAAGGGGGACCGGCTTGGGATTCCCCTGCCAGTTCTTCGCCGTAATCCCCTGCCCGGCCTTGCGAAACTGGGTCAACAGGACGGGGACAAAGCCAATGGGATGACGTCGGGCCGTTCGGAGGAAAAACTCATGATCCTCCCCCAAGTAGCCATATGGAGCCTCGCAGTTGAACCAGCCGATCTCATCGAAGAGTTCACGACGGACCATGGTGCTGGAAATCGTGATCCAGCAATGGTCAAGCAGGTGCTCGAAAATCATCCCCGTCGGCGGGATGACATCCACGGAATGGCGCAACCCCTGCGATTTCCCGTCGCCGTCGACCACCTCACAAAGCGTGTGGCACAGGGGGACGTCGGGATGCGCTTCCATGAACTCGACCTGGCGCTCGATCTTCGAGGGAAGCCAGATATCGTCGCTATCCAAAAAGGCAAGGTATTTCCCGCGGGCCGCCTGGGCCGCCTGGTTGCGCGTTACAGGGCAAATGCCGGAATTCACATCTCGGCAGACGAGGTGAATCCGGTCGCCGTATGTCTTCAGAATTTCGAGAGTCCCATCCGTCGATGCATCGTCGACGACGACAACCTCAAGATGGGGATATGTCTGGGCCAGGACCGAATCCACGCAGGCGCGGATGTAGTCCTTTCGGTTGTAGGCGCCGATGCAAACGCTGACAAGCGGATTAGCCATGGAGACACAAGGCGAGGAAAACGCCCGGTCGAAAAGGTTCCGGCCGGGCGTCTCGGTTCAGCGATCCGGTCGGCCTACGCCAGGCCCATCATGCTGAAGACCAGCACGAACAGGGCGACGGTTTCGACGACGCCGAGGGTCATCAGGTAGTTGCCGAAGCCCTGGCCCGTCTCCGCCAGCGCGTCCGCGCCGGCGGCGCCGGCCACGCCCTGGTACCACGCCGAGAAGCACATGCCCAGGCCGCCGCAGATGCCGGCCAGCAGGCAGGCCGCCCAGTTGTTCAGCGCCCAGGTCGCATCGGCCACCTTGCCGAGCATCGTGTTCATCAAGATCATGCCGTAGATCGTCTGGGACAGCGGGGCACCGATGAACGTGATCAGGATGAAGGGCGCCGCCTTGCTCTGGGCATAGCACTTCTTCCAGGCCCCGATCGCCGAGGCGCCGGCAATACCCGCGCCCAGCGCGGACCCGATCGCCGCAATGCCCAACCCAGCCAATCCGCCAGCCTTCGCCAACGCCATCGCCAATGTCGTATCCATCTTCTTCTCCTCGATTCGTTGTTTCCGGGCCCGAAGCCCGCTCTCTCTGTCTTTTTAAATCTTCAGTTGACCTTCGCGAAGGGACGATACGGAGACCCGCTCCAGGAGATGCCCTTGTGGTTCGAGAACTCCAGCGTGTTCAGGCGGATGCCGTGCACCAGGACGCCCATGACGCAAAGCAGGATGTTCAGCGTGTGCGCCAGGAACGCCAGCAAGGCGCCGACCAGCGCGCCGACGACCGTCACTTCGCCGCCGAAGATCATCGTGTTGAACGCGTTGGCGACGGCGAACCCGGCCGCCCCGACGGCGTAGAGGCGGACGTAGCTGACCACGTCGGTGAAGTTGCTGATGATGTTCAGCGGGAAGAGGGCCAGGTTGAACCAACCTTCCTTGATTTCGCTGGGCTTCATCATGAACAGCAAAATCAGCGTCATTCCGACGACAGCCGCGATGTCGAGCGCGCCGCCCGTAAACGGCACCAGCGCCGCCGGCGAACCGATGAAGCCCGCCATGCGCCCGCCGATGATCATGTTGTCGGCCAGGAAGAACATGTACCACGTCGTCAGCGTCCAGCCGATCTGCTCCAGGGCCTTGAGGCTCTTCTGTCCGATGAGGTCAAAGGCGTTCCACAGGTGGCCGATGCTGATCTGCACGGCACCGATGAGGAAGCACATGCCCATGATGTTCTGTGCCGCATGCTGCCCGTCGGTCAGGAACGGCAGCCAGCACTTGTCGAGGCCGATCTTGGCCAGGACCGGCTGCGAAATGCCGAACACCGAGCCCGACAGCAGGCCCCAGACGATCGTCGCGCCGCTCGTGATCGCCAGCAGATTGCGGGCGTTCGGGGGCATCTTCCGCCAGAACACGAGCGTCAAGGCCAGGAAGATGAGGCCGTAGCCGGCATCGCCGATGATCATGGCGAAGAAAAGCGAGAAGAACAGCATGAAAACCATGCTGATGTCGGCCTCCTGGTAGCCCGGCAGGATGTTGATGCCGTCGAAGACCGCCTGGATCGGACGCGCCCACGCCGGCTGCTTGAGCTTGACGGGGACGTCGTCGTCGGCCGACGGCTCTTCCACGAAGATGCCCCAGCCGTTGGCGGCGGCCGCGGCGCGGACCTTTTCGACGTCGGCCTCCGGGAGGAACCCCTGGACCGCCGAGACGATGCCTTCGCCGTCGCCCATGCCGGCGCGGACTTCCTCGAAGCGGAGGTCGGCCTCGGCCTCGGCGACATAGGCGGCCAGGGCTCCTCGCGCGGAAGCGGCGGCAGCAAGGCGCCGGTCGCAGTCCGCCTGGCGGTCGGCCAGGGCGGTCAATTCCTGGCGCAGGGCCGCGGCCCCCTTTTCCGGCAGCCGGATCTCGTCGGCGCCGGCCCAGGCGAAATCGCCCTTGCCGAAGACGGCCCAGTAGCCGTCTGCCTTTTCTGTGGAAAGCATCTGGGCGGAAAGCCCGTCGGGAAGCTCGGGCGTCGACTTCAAGGGGGCGCGGTAGAGCTTCAGGGAGACGCCCCGGTCGGCCAAGGCCTGAACGTCGGCGGGATCGAACGTGCCGAACGGCTCGATGCGACGCAGTTCGCCTTCGATCTTTTCGGCGGCGTCCGCCAGCGACCGGCGTTCCTCGACGGCCGCCGTCAGATCGTCGGCGAAGGCCTGGATGGACGTGATGGACGAGGGCCCGGCCTTCGGGTCGGCGGCGGGCACGGCATCGAGGGTGCGCTTCAGCGTCTCGAGCCTGGCGCGGGCAGCTTCGACGCCGGCGCCGGAGGGCGTATGCATCGGGCGGACGTGCAGGACGCCGAGCTCGCGGAGGGCCTCAAGCGAGGCAGCCGCATCGGCCGTCCGGCACAGCAAGGTCAGCTTTTGCATTCGGACGATGCTCATGCCACGTCTCCTTCCTCGGCGGCCTGGGCCTTCTTGACGCTCTTGCCCTTGGCGATCTTCGAACGGACGACGCCCGAGGTGTTTTCATCGCCCAGGAAGATGTTGATGCGGCGAATGTTTTCGCGGCATTCGGGAATCTTGACCTTTTCGAAGAGGTTTACGCGCTGGCTGGTCGTGCGGAGTTCCTCGGCGAGGAGGCGGTGCGTCTCCTCGAGGAGGCGGCGTTCGACGCGCAGGCGGAAAAGCTGCTCGAGGGTCGAGAGGCCGGCGTCGAGCCACGCGGGCGTGGCCCACAGGTCCGGGGCCGTCCGGCGGAAGCGCAAGGTGCGGAGGGACCGAACGGCGACGCCGGCGATGTTCCCTGGCTCGACCTCCATGGCCTCGACGTCAAGGTAGGACAGGTAGTCGATGTCGTCGGAATAGAGCTTGACCCAGCCGCCGAGGTTGTCGCGCGCGGCCAATTCCTCGGCCTGCTTCTCGGCGACGGCCTGGTCGACCTTGCGGATCTCGAGCTGCAGCTGCTGCTTCTTGAGCTGGAGCGTCGGCAGGTAGCGGCGGTAGCGCTTGAGCGCGTCCCGCTGCGCCTTCAGTTCGGTCTTTGTGTTCTTGACCTTGCCCATGACCGCTGTTTCCTCTTTGATGCGCGGGGCGGCAAGGGGAAGCCGCCCGCCTTCCCTACTCTACTTCTTCGGCCAGAACTTCCCGATCAGCTTCGACGAAATGCCGGTTTCCTCCGGCTCGAAGCAGTCGGCCATGATCTGCCAGCCCAGGTCGAGCGCGCCTTCGAGGGGGATGTTGACGGACAGGTCCATCATTTCCTTCTCGAAGCGCTCGCCATAGCGCAGGAGCTTCTGGTCCCAGGCGCTCATGCGGAAGCCCATGGACTGCTTTTCGAGGGTCTCCTTGTAGGAGGCGTAGAGCTGGATCATCGTGTTCATGACGGTGCGATGGTCCTCGCGCGTCTTGCCGTTGACCTGCTGCTTCAGGCGGGAGAGCGACCCGAACGGCTCGATGCGGCCGTTGCGAAGGTAGAACTGGCCCTCGGTGATGTAGCCGGTGTTGTCGGGGACGGGGTGCGTCACGTCGTCGCCCGGCATCGTTGTGACGGCCAGGATCGTGATCGAGCCGGCGCCTTCGAAGTCGACCGCCTTCTCGTAGCGGGAGGCCAGCTGCGAGTAGAGGTCGCCAGGGTAGCCGCGGTTTGCAGGAATCTGCTCCATCGTGATCGCGATTTCCTTGAGGGCGTCCGCGAAGCTCGTCATGTCGGTCAGCAGCACGAGGACGCGCTTGTTCTGGAGGGCGAACTGCTCGGCGACGGCCAGGGAGATGTCCGGGACCATCTGGCATTCGACCGTCGGGTCGGCTGCCGTATGGATGAAGAGGATCGAACGCGACAGGGCGCCGTTCTTCTCGAGGGTGTCGCGGAACTGGAGGTAGTCGTCGTGCTTCAGGCCCATGCCGCCGAGGATGATGATGTCGACCTCGGCCTGCAGGGCGATGCGGGCGAGCAGCTCGTTGTAGGGTTCGCCCGCCGCCGCGAAGATCGGCAGCTTCTGTGACTCGACAAGGCTGTTGAAGACGTCGATCATCGGAATGCCCGTGCGGACCATCTTGCGCGGAATGATGCGCTTGGCGGGGTTGACCGAGGGGCCGCCGATCGAGATGCGGTGCTCGTCGAGGGCCGGGCCGTTGTCGCGAGGCTCGCCCGAGCCGTTGAAGACGCGGCCGAGGAGGGCATCGGTGAAGGAAACGTCCATCTTGTGGCCGAGGAATCGCACCTGGGCGTCCGTCGCGACGCCGCGGCTGCCGGAGAACACCTGCAGATAGACCTTTTCGCCGTCGAGGCGGATGACCTGGGCAAGGGAGCGCCCGAGGGTGCCTTCGACCTGGGCCAGCTCGCCGGCGGCCACGCCTTCGGCCTTGACCGTGATGACGCTGCCCGCAATCTGCTCGATCCGATGATATACCTTATGCATTTTCCGTCACCTCCGCCAGCATCGACTCGATGCGCGCTTCCAGCTGCTTGAATTCTTCGGTTTCCATGGCCACACGGTTCCAGTCCTTCGTCACGGACGTCAGCTGCAGGAACCACTTGCGCGCCGCATCCTTGTCGGGGAAGTCCACCTGCGAAAGCAGGATCCCGTGGATCTTGCCGAAGACGTACTGCTGGCGCTCGGCGCTGGTGGCGCCGTCGATGTCATGGAAGCTGTCCTGCTGCAGGTAGGCGGCGTCGAGGTATTCGCTCTTCAGGTAGAGGACGAAATCCTCCATGCTGGTGCCTTCCTCGCCGACGACCTTCATCATCTGGTTGACTTCGCTGCCCTGGCGCAGGACGCGGCGAGCGTCGGCCACCTGGGCTTCGTCGACCACGCCCTTGTAGCGGCTCCAGCTGTCCAGCGGATGGATGGCCGGGTAGCGGCGGGCGTCGGAGCGTTCGCGGTTGAGGCCGTGGAAGGCGCCGACGACCTTCAGCGTCGCCTGCGTCACCGGCTCGTCGAAGTTGCCGCCGGCGGGCGAGACCGTGCCGCCGATCGTGACCGAGCCGGTCGACCCGTCGCGCAGGCGGACGACTCCGCCGCGCTCGTAGAAGGAGGCGATCGTCGATTCGAGATAGGCGGGAAAGGCTTCCTCGCCCGGGATTTCCTCGAGGCGGCCGCTCATTTCGCGCAGGGCCTGCGCCCAGCGGGAGGTCGAGTCGGCCAGCAGGAGGACGTTCAGGCCCATCTGGCGGTAGTATTCGCAAATCGTCACCGCCGTGTAGACCGACGCCTCGCGGGCGGCCACCGGCATGGAAGACGTATTGCAGATGATCATCGTGCGTTCCATCAGGCTGCGGCCCGTGCGGGGGTCGGTCAGCTCGGGGAATTCGCGGAGCGTCTCGACGACTTCGCCGGCGCGTTCGCCGCAAGCCGCGACGAGCACGACGTCGACATCCGCATACTTGCTGGTGATCTGCTGCAGAACCGTCTTGCCGGCGCCGAACGGCCCGGGGATGCAGTAGACGCCGCCGCGGGCGACGGGGAAGAACGTGTCGATGATGCGGACCTTCGTGACCAGCGGCTCCACCGGGCGCAGGCGCTCGGCGTAGGCCTTGATCGGCACCTTGACCGGCCAGACCTGGACCATCGAGACGGGGACGAGGACGCCGTTTTCGCCCTTCAGCTGGGCGACCTGCTTGTCGACGCCGTAGCTGCCGGCGGGGACGACGGACTCGACCGTGTAGCGCCCCTGCAGGCGGAACGGGACCATGATCCGGTGGGTGAAGATGCCTTCCGGGACCGTGCCCAGCGTGTCGCCGGACTGGACCTCGTCGCCGACCTTCGCGACCGGCGTGTAGTCCCACTGGCGTTCGCGGTCGAGCGCCTGGAGGTAGGTGCCGCGCTGCAGGAAGAACCCGCACTGCTCGGCCAGCTTCGGCAGCGGGTTCTGCAGGCCGTCGAAGACCTGGGTCAGCAGGCCCGGGCCGAGCTCGACCGCCAGCAGGTTGCCGCTGAACTCGACCGCGTCGCCGACCTTCAGGCCGGACGTGTCCTCGAACACCTGCATCTCCGCGCGGTCGCCGCGAATCCGGATGACTTCCGCGCGCAGGCCGATGTCGCCCATCCGCGCGTAGCCCACTTCGTTCTGCGTCACCGCCTGATCGAACTTCACGGTGATCAGGTTGCCGTTGACCCCCACGATCCGCCCGACGTTTGCCTTCTTCTCCAAGTCCATTCCGACCCGCCTTTCCTATTTGAAATCCACCGCGCCGCTCTCCGACGCGCTCTTTTCGAGACCTTCCACCAGCGAATCCAGCTTCGCGCGCCCCGCCTCGTCGGCCATCCCGGCCCAGCGGTTGACGAGAAGCAGCTTCGCGGCGAACGCCAGCACCGCGCCGAGGCCGCGGGCATCCTGGCCCGCCAGCTCGTCGGCCGCCTTCCAGCGCACGTTGTCCAGGCCCATCTCGCACAGCAGCGGATTGGGCTTGGCCAGCGCATCCGACACTTCCTTGTCCAGCCAGACCCGGTAGCCCTTGTGGGCCTTCAGGAACGGCTTGGCCTCGACGCCGAGACGGGCGCCGCGGACCTTGGCGGCCGCGTTGCGGACCTGCGCCTCGACGGCCGCCCATTCCTGGGCAAACGGGCTCCGCCCGTCCGCCGCGCGCCCCTCGAGGACGGCCTTGAGTTCGCCGAAATCTTCCGCCGAAAGCACCCCTTGGCAATGGAAGAGGAAATCTTCCGGCGTGAACGGCGCCGCACCGCCGAGCGTCAGCGCGGGCAGCGAGGCCGTCAGATAGGGATAAGCACCCATGGCGTGCGCGTCCCGCCTACTTCGCCGAGGCCTTCTTCACCACGTCCGCAAGGTCGGGGCGCAGGAAGTTCGCCAGCGACTCCGCGATGGCGTCGCGCGAAAAGTCGTGCATGACCTGCCCGCCCTTGCGGCCCACGCAGAAGCCCTTGAAGATGCCGCGATCACTCTCGACCTGCAGGCGGCCGGCGGCCAGCTTGTCCTGGTATTCCTTCGCAATGCCGCCCTTCAGCGCCGCCGCGTCGGCCTCGCCGAGGAACGCCACCAGGTCGCCTTCGCCGCCCTTCCGGGCATAAGCATCGGCGATCTTGACGAGCATCTGGGCCATCGTGTCGGGCGTCAGCGCGGTGCCGACCTTCTCGTCGACCATCCCGGAAATCACGTTCGAAACCGCGCCGCCGATGCTGATCAGCAGGTCGCGCGCGGCCTGTTCAAGCGTCTTCGAGCCCCGGTCGGCGAAGGCGGCCGCATCCTTTTCGGCCTTCGCGACAATGTCCGCCGCGTCCTTCTTCGCCTTCGCGACGATATCCGCCGCGTCCTTCTTCGCCTTCGCAACGAGGCCGTCCGCTTCGGTCTTCGCGGCATCAACGCCTTCCTCGCGAATCTTCTTGATCAAATCTTGCAACTCTACAGCCATGGCGATTTCCTTCCTGATGATGGGAGTCATTCAATTCCTTGAAAGCCTACCGAAAGAGCCCCTTCCGTTCAATCCCAAAAAACGGGAAATTGAGAATGGCAGGCACGCAACACCCCAACGCGGACGTTCCATCTTGGCTGGAATCCGGCGCCCTGCCGACGGGGATCCTCTCAGCCATCCTCCCCCCGGCCCCGGCTCGTCGCCCGCGCGGCATGCCCGGCCGGTCCGGCGAGACCTTTCAGAAATCGAATCTTTTACGCGATTTGCGGTTGCACGGACGGGGGGGCGGTGTGCTAGGCTTGCAGGGTCATGAGTCTTGACGCATCCATCCCCTGGCTTTCGACGGCGGCGGCCTTGGCCGCCGCGACCGCCCTCGCGTTGCCGGCCAACCCCGTCCGCCCGCGCGAGGACTACGCCGTCATCCTCGAGCGCGCGCCGTTCGGCGACACATCGGCGCCCGAGGAAGTCGTCGAACGCGTCGTCCCGCTCCAGGAATCCTTCGCCGCCCAGATGGTGCTGGTGGGCATCTACGAGGACAAGTCCGAGGACGGCATGCTGGAAGTCGCCGTCGTCGACAAGCGCGACAACCAGTATTTCAAGCTCCGCATCGGCGAGACCGACCCCAACGGCGTCACGCTGGTGGAAGCCGACTACGAAATGGACGAGGCGATGCTCAAGAAAGGCGCCGAAGTCGTCGTCCTGAGCATGCGTGCCGGAACGACCGGCCAGGTGCTCTCCGAAAAGGACCTGGAAGCCAAGCGCGGCGAAATGGAGCAAAAGCGCCTTTCCTACGCCGAGCGGCGCCGCCTTCGCCAGGAGGCCCGCAAGCGCCCGAAGGAAATCCCCCAGCCCCTCTACACGGGCAAGGAGCTCGAGGAACGCCTCCAGGCCTCCCAGATGGAGGCCATCCGCATGGGCATGCCGCCGCTGCCCGTCACTCTCACCCCCGAAAACGACGCCCAGCTCGTCGCCGAGGGCTACCTGCCGCCGCAGGACGAAGAAGGCTACGAGGACATGGCCAACGGCTACTACGCCCCCGACGGGATGTATTACGAGGACGACGGGGAATACTACGGCTACGGGGACGATTTCTAATGTATATCGAGGGGCTTTTCCGCGATCCACTGGGGTGGGCCGTCGGGTGCGCAATCGTCATCTTTTCAATCTGCTGCCACGAATGGTCCCATGCCCGAACCGCCCTGGCTTTCGGCGACGACACCGCCGCCCGCGCCGGGCACCTCACGCTGAACCCGCTCCGCCAGATGGGCTGGATGTCGCTGGCGATGCTGGCCCTCTGCGGACTTGCCTGGGGCGCCGTCCCTGTCGATGAAGGCCGGATGCGCGGGAAATGGGCCCCCGAAATCGTCGCCCTCGCCGGCCCCGCGATGAACATGGTCCTCTGGGTCGCCTTCCTGCTCGTCGCGCGCCTCGCCTTCGTCTTGGGCAACATGACTTGGATCACCGTTGCCTTCCAGGGCGCCGTCGTCAATTTCGCCCTCGCCCTCCTGAACCTCGTGCCCATCCCGGGCCTGGACGGACACCGCTTCTTCCGCCGCTTCCTCCCGCAAATGTCCGGCAACGTCAACCTTGTCCTGGTCCTCGTCCTCTTTTTCTTCGGGGCCCGGTATCTCTTCGACTTCGCCGAATTCATTTCCTCCGCCGCGCTCTCCATCCTCTTCTAGGAAAACCATGTCCGACACGCCTCCCAAGCCTCGTTTCGTCACCCCCAAGCCGCCTAGCACGCACATCGCCTCCTTCAGCGACGTCCGTAACGCGGACAATGACACGGCCTGGTCGGTTTTCTACAAGCGCTATGCCAAATTTGTCCGCGAAACCTTGGCTTGCCACAGAGTCCCCGCCTGCGACATCGACGACCTGGTCCAGTCCATCATGATCGACCTTGCCGCGAAGCTCCCCGACTACCGCTACGACCCTTCGCGCCCGTTCCATCGCTACCTCGTCGGCTTCGTCAAAAACGCCTTCGCCGCCTATTGCCGCCGCACGCAACGCCAGCAGGCCTTGTTTGAAGACAAAGCGCAGGTGTCGGAGGCACAGACGGCGGCGGGCAAAATAGCCACCGCTCCCGACAACGTCTTTGAGCAGATTGCCAAAGCCGAATGGAAAGCCCTCCTGCGCGGCCGCGCCGCCGAACTCCTCCGCGAGCAGGTCCAAAATGACCTGCACATCCAGGCCTTTCTCGCCCTCGTGGAAGAAGAGCGCACCATCCCCGAATGCCAGCAGATTTTCGGCCTTTCGCGCGACAACCTCTACCAGATCAAGCGCCGCCTGTCCCCCCTCTATGCCCGCGCATTGAACGATGCCGCCGCCGAACTTGACTCGCCGCCCGCCCTCCCATGAGCCCCGACTCCGCCGCGCCTTCCATTCCGCCTGAGCTCCTCGAGCTCTACCCCGATTTCCGTTGCATCGCCCTGGTTGGCGAAGGAGGCTTCGGACAAGTCTGGCTCGCAAGCGCCCCCGACAGCCATTCATTTTGCGCCATCAAGCTGATCCTGCCGCCCAAGGACCCATCGGTCCCCCGACGCGAACAGCGCGCGCTCCACTACCTGCAAACGCTTTCGTCGTCGGACACCGCCTCGGTGCTTCATCCGGCCCTCTGCCCTATCCTTTCCACACGCGGACCGTCCCCCTCCGGCGCATTCGCCTACGCCATGCCGCTCGCCGATGCCGAACGTCCCAACTGGACGGCCAATCCGGCCGCGGACTACCATCCCCGCGCATTGGCTTCCGAGCTCGACGCCCGCACCGCCCTCCCCGTCCCGGAACTGCTCGACCTTGCCATCGCCTTGGCCTCGGCGCTTGAATTCCTCCATGCCAGGCATCTCGTCCACCGCGACATCAAGCCCGCCAACGTCATCTATCTGGACGGGCGTCCCATCCTCGCCGATGTCGGGCTCCTGGCCGATCCGCGCACCGCCGTCTCCTGCGTCGGCACCCAGTCCTACGCCCCTCCCGAAGGCCAGGGCACGCCCCCCCCCCCCCCCTCCTCCCCCCGCCCCCCGCCCCGCCCAGCCCCTGCCCCCCCCTCCCCCCCCCGGCCC
>JAZQOP010000359.1:0-1807 GCA_045627965.1 Kiritimatiellia bacterium
CCCCCGCCTCCCTCTTCTGACGCCCGCCCCGACGAAACACGCTTCCATCCAATGGAAGCCTGTCCCATAAAAGCCAGCCTCGGCCAACTTCGCCGGGCGCGCTTCGCAAAACACAGTTCCATTGTGTGGAAAAGTGGCCGAAACACGCTTCCATTGCGTGGAAAAATGCCCGAAACACGTTTCCATTCAATGGAAACCTGTTTCGCGAATGTTCGCCGAGGCAAACAATCCGGCGCAGCGGCGCCGCGGGGCACATCGGCCGTCCCGTCCACGCCCTACAGATAGCGCCCGTTCCGCTCGCCGGGCGCGCCGTCCTTCCACGCGACGGCCCCGTCGACCCACACCTGGCGGATGCCCGCGGCGAACGCGTGCGGCTTCGCGTAGGTGGCCCTGTCCTCCACCGCCGCCTCGTCGAAGAGCACCAGGTCCGCATGCGCCCCCGCCTGGATCCGTCCGCGCCCCGCCAGCCCGAACCGGTCCGCCGGCAGCGACGTGCACTTGCGGATCGCCTCCGCCATCCCGATGCCCGCCGACGCGCCCCGCCCCCCCGGCCGCGACGCCGCCAGCCACTTCGCGAACGTCCCGTAGGCCCGCGGATGCGGATGGTCCTCCCCCAGCGGCCCCCACGGCGCACGGATCGACGCGTCCGACCCGCCCATCACCCACGGGCGCCCCCAGATCCGCCACATGTTCTCCTCCGACATCCCGAAGAAGATCCCCATCGTCCCGAGCCCGTCGTCCGCGATGAGCTTCAGCGCCGCCTCCGGAGGCGGCAGCCCGGCGGCCTCCGCGTAGTCCAGCAGCGGACGCCCCGCCCAGCCGGCCTGGCGCGTGAACGCGATCTGGACGCCGGCCCAGTAGTCCGCGCCCCGCTCCGCGCGCATCTCGTCGGCGACCCGGCGCCGGAGCGCGCCATCCGCCAGGCGGGCCAGGATCGCCTCGCGGCCGCCCTGGCCGGCCCATTCCGGCAGCAGCACGTCCATGTCGGTGCACGACGCCGTGTAGGGATAGCGGTCGGAGAACACCTCGAGCCCCTCCGCGCGCGCCGCCTCGATCTTTTCGATGGCCGCGTCCAGCTTGCCCCAGTTCGCCCGCCCCGCCGTCTTGAAATGCGAAATCTGCAGCCCGCAGCCCGCCTCGCGCGCGATGGCGATCGCCTCGTCGATGGCCTCCAGCAGCCCGGCGCCCTCCGAGCGCATGTGCGTCGCGTAGATGCCGCCGAACGCCCCGGCCACCCGCGCCAGCGCCACCAGCTCGTCGCGCGTCGCGAACATCGCCGGCGCATAGATCAGCCCTGTCGAGAGGCCCGCCCCGCCCTGTTCCATCGCCTCGCGCATCAGCACGGCCATCCGGGCCACCTCGTCCGGCGTCGCCGCCCGCGCCTCCATCCCCATGACCGCCGCGCGGATCGCCCGGTGCCCCACCAGCATCCGCGAATGCACCGCCGGACGCGCCTCCCGCAGCGCCTCGCGATAGTCCGCCACGTCCGTCCATTCCCGGAAGTAGCTCTGCGCACGCCAGTCGCTCGGCAAATCGTAGCCCGGCAGCCGCGGCGCCGCGCTCGCCCCGCAGTTGCCCGTGATCTCCGTCGTCACGCCCTGCGAAACCTTCGACGCCGCCGACGGCTCCAGCAGCAGATACGCGTCCGAATGCGAATGCGCGTCGACGAACCCCGGGCAGAGCGACAGCCCGGCCGCCTCCACCACCACGTCCGCGCCCGCCGCCGCCAGCCCCCCCGCCGGCGCCACCGCCGCCACCGCGCCGCCGACGATCCGCACGTCGCCGGCAAACGGCGCACCCCCGGCCC
>JAZQOP010000360.1:0-9255 GCA_045627965.1 Kiritimatiellia bacterium
CCCCCCCTCCCGCCCCCCCCCGGGGGCTTCGCAGGCGCCCCCGAGGGCTTCGGGGCGGAGCCGGACGGCCGGCCCGCGCGGCCGCCGCGCCCCGACGGGTCCGCCGGCAGCGGCGAAGGCGCCCGGCTCATCTACGTCCTCGGCGACGACGGCGGCCTGGAGGAACGCCACGTCCTCCTGGGCATCACCGACGGCTCCTGGACCGAGGTCCTCGCGGGGCTCGACGAGGGCGACCTGGTCGTGACCGGCGTCGGCCCCGCCGACGGCGCGACGGCGGATTCCGCCCCCGCGCCCCAGGCCGCCGGGCGCTCCCCGTTCATGCCCGGCCCCCCCCGCCGCTAGGCCGCCGGAACCCTCGCCATGAGCAACGGCCCCAAGGAAGTCATCCGGCTGGAGCGCCTGGAAAAGGTCTACCAGTCCGGCGAAGATGTCATGGTCCGCGCCGTGAAAGGCGTCTCCCTCCGCATCTGCGAAGGCGAGTTCGTCGCCGTCATGGGCGCCAGCGGCAGCGGAAAGTCCACCCTGATGAACATGATCGGCTGCCTCGACCGGCCGACCTCCGGGCGCTACTTCCTCGACGGCGAGGAGGTGGCCGGGAAATCGAAGTCCGAGCTTTCGCGCGTCCGCAACCGCCGCCTCGGCTTCGTCTTCCAGGGCTTCAACCTCCTCAGCCGCACCAGCGCGCTGGAAAATGTCGAGCTCCCCATGCTCTACGCCCCGCGCTGCCCTTCGCGGTCCGAGCTGCGCCGGCGCTCCCTGGCCGCCCTCGGACGCGTCGGCCTGGCCGCCCGCGCCGACCACCATCCCAACCAGATGAGCGGCGGCCAGCAGCAGCGCGTCGCCATCGCCCGCGCGCTCGTCAACGAGCCGGCCCTCCTCCTCGCCGACGAGCCGACCGGCAACCTCGACACCCGCACCAGCCTCGAGATCATGAACATCTTCCAGGAGCTGAACGACGCCGGCATGACCATCCTGATGGTCACCCACGAGCCCGACATCGCCCAGTATTGCCGCCGCAAGATCGTCATGCGCGACGGCGAGATCGTCAACGACGAACTCGTCGCCGACCGCCTCCGGGCGGCCGACGAGCTGGCCAAGTGGGGGGCCGGCGACCACGTCGCCGCCGGCGAAAGCGCCCGCGAGCGCCATCCGCAGGAAGGGACCGACGCATGAAGCTGACCAGCACCTGGATCATCGCCCTCCGCGCCCTGCGCCGCAACATGATGCGCTCGGCGCTCACGATGCTCGGCATCATCATCGGCGTCGCCGCGGTCATCGCGATGGTCGCCATCGGCAGCGGCGCCAAGGAGCAGGTCGCCTCGCAGATCGGCTCGATGGGGCAGAACATGCTGATGGTCATGAGCGGCGCCGCCCGCACCGGCGGCGTCCACATGGGCGCCGGCTCCAGCCCCACCCTGACCAAGGCCGACTATGCCGCCATCCGCCAGGAGATCTCCGGCATCAACGGCGCCACCCCGGAGCTCTACCGCAGCGCGCAGGTCCTCTTCGGCAGCCAGAACGTCAACACGCGCGTCTGCGGCGTCAGCGAGGACTATGTCGACGTCCGCGCCTGGAAGATCGCCGACGGCGAGAACTTCACGGACGCCGACGTCCGCTCCTCCGCCAAGGTCGCCGTCCTCGGCGCCACGGTGGCCAAGAACCTCTTCGGCGACGGCGACGCCATCGGCCAGGTCGTCCGCATCCAGAACGCCCCCTACCAGGTGCTGGGCGTCCTCAAGTCGAAGGGCGCCAACATGATGGGCGACGACCAGGACGACATGATCCTCATCCCCTGGTCGAGCGCCATGGTCCGCCTGACGGGCGGCAACTCCTTCCGCTCCATCACGGTGCAGGCCGCCTCCTCCGCGCAGCTTGACGACGTCATGGAGCAGCTTTCGGCCCTGCTCCGCCAGCGCCACCGCATCCGCGAGGGGCAGGCCGACGACTTCCACATCCGCAACCAGCAGGACATGCTGGAAATGGCGACCAGCACCGCCGAGACGATGACCGTGCTGCTCGGGGCCATCGCGGGCGTCTCGCTGCTCGTCGGCGGCATCGGCATCATGAACATCATGCTGGTCAGCGTCACCGAGCGCACGCGGGAGATCGGCGTCCGCATGGCCGTCGGCGCGCGCGGCTCCGACATCCTGCTGCAGTTCCTCGTCGAATCCATCGTCCTGAGCATCGGGGGCGGGCTGGTCGGCATCGGCCTGGGCATTGCCACGGCCAAGGTCGTCTCGGCGCAATTCGGATGGCCCACGCTGGTTTCGGCGCAGTCCGCCGCCCTGGCCTTCCTCTTCAGCGGGGCCATCGGCGTCTTCTTCGGCTTCTACCCGGCGCGCAAGGCCGCCAGCCTCGACCCCATCGAAGCCCTCCGCTACGAATAGCGCGCGGCCGCCCCGCGAAGGCGCCGGCTTGGCCCGGGGGCGGCCAGGCCGGCCTGGGACTTGCCGTGCGCAAACGGGTCGGCGCCGGTTCCGGGAACCCGCCATCTTGCAAAAAACAACAAAAACCGCTTTACAATCGGGCGGGGCCATCTATAATGCTGGCACTTTTCCGCCTTCGGGCATTCCAGACGATGCATCGGGACCTTCCGATCCCGTCAAACGAGAAAACGCTTGAAATCCTAGTAAAAATGGCCGATCCGACCCCTAATTCCGCTTCGCCCGTCCCTCCCGGGGGGGCTCCGTTCACCATCAGGCTCCTCCAGCAATGGGGGGGGATTGCGACGTTCCGCGACGGGCTCCTGCTGGCCCAGCGCGGCTTCGTGCGCAAGGCCAACGTCGAGGGCGACATGCTCACCGGCAGCATCAGCTGGGGGTCCAGGACGCTCCTCTCCCGCGCGCGCATCCTTCCGGACAGCACGTGCGAGAACCTCTGCCCCTGCCGCGACAGCGTCGAACGGGGGATCGTCTGCTCGCACATCATCGCCATCGCCCTGACCTACCTGGCGAAGCGCGCGAACCCGGAGATCGCCCGCAAGGCCCAGGAGGAGGAGCGCCACGCCCAGCGCGTCGCCGAGACGACCGCCCGGGAATGCTTCCCCCGCGCCCCCGAGGGGCAGCCCCCGAACGCCCGCCTATACCTTTCCCTGCGCCCCGGATGGCTGGAGACCGCCGAAGCCGGGACGCCGGTCCCCGTCCACGTCGACCTCGACCTGGGCGACGGCCGCAAGCCCATCGGCGACGTCCCCCCCTCGACCGTCCTAGCGCTTTCGCAGGAGGACGAGGCGGTCCTCTTCAACCTCGAGGAAATCCGGGCCGGCCGCGTCCCGTCCGATTTCGAGCTGCCGCCGGACGACTTCATCCAGGTCGTCTCGCTCTACGCGGGGCGTGCGCTGGAGGACGACGCGGGGGCCGCCCTGCCCGTCGAGCCCGCCCCCATCACGACGACGGCGACCATCCACACGAACCACGAGAACGGCGAGCTCACCCTGGGGCTCCTGGCGAACCTGCCGAAGCCGCCGGAGCCGGAGGAGCCCGCCGAATCCGCCGAGCCCGCCGTCGCCGAGCCGGAACCGCTGTCCTACGCCGTCGTCGCCCCCGAGCCGCCCCCCCCGGAACCCGCCGTCCCGCAGTATTTCTGGACGGGGAAGGCCCGCGCGGGATGCGCCTTCGTCGACGGCCGCTTCTGGCTCCTCCAGCACCTCCTGCCGCTGCCGATGCGCGAAATCTACCGCCACGACGTCGTCATCGCGCGCGGCAAGGTCCCGACCTTCATCAAGAAGGAGCTCCCGACCCTCCGCGAGCTCACGGACGTCCAGCTGTCCTCCACCGCCGACTCCATCGACATCGTCCCCGGCACGCCGACCTTCACGCTGCTGGTCCGCGGCTCGGCCGCATCGCTCTCCTTCCAGCTGGGGGCCCGCTACGGCGAGTCGCCCGAGTTCGTCGCCGGCCTCGAGCAAAAGGCCGAGTTCTTCGCGATCCCCGACCCCGACGACCTGTTCCGCTATCTCGGGCGCAACCTCGAGGCGGAGCGGATCGCCCTCGCCCGCCTGGCCCGCTACGGCATCACGGGGCCCGGCGACGTCGACCGCCCGACCTATGGCAACAACCTCCAGCCCATCATCGGGACGCGGCTCGTCCGCAACTTCCTCGGCCAGGTCGTCCCCATCCTCCGCCGCAACGGCTGGAAGGTCGAGTGGGAGGGGCGCATCGGGGACGTCGCCGAGGAGGCGCGGTTCGCGACCCCCGTCGTCCACGTCGTCCCGGCCAGCGACGGCAGCGGCTGGTTCGACGTCTCCTTCTCCTACGACGACGGCGAAGGCGGCTCCGTGTCCCTGGCGGAGGTGGCCCGCGCCCTCAACAAGGGCGACGCCTTCATCGAGCGGAAGGGCAAGACCCTGCTGCTCGACACCGAGGCCATCACGATGCTCCAGAGCGTCTTCGAGGACTGCGCCACGCGCGAAGGCGCCGCCCCCGGCTCCTTCCGCCTGCCCGGCGTCTACGCGGCCTATGCCGCCAACACCCTGCGCGGGCTCGACGGCGTCGACATCGAGGCCCCCCAGTCCTGGCTCGAACGCGTCAACGACCGCACGGGCCACCTCGCCGGCGACGCCGACGGCTACCTCGAACCGTCGCTGGTCGAAACCCTCCGCAACTACCAGAAGGAAGGCGTCCGCTGGCTCCGCGTCCTCGAAAAGAACGATTTTTCGGGCATCCTCGCCGACGACATGGGCCTGGGGAAGACCCTGCAGACCCTCGCGTGGTTCTCGATGCTCATCCATGACCTGCGCAAGGACGGCAAGATGCGCCCCGCGCTCGTCGTGTGCCCCACCTCGCTCGTCGAGAACTGGGCCGCCGAGGCGGCGCGCTTTACGCCGCACCTCAAGATCCAGGTCGTCGCCGGCCCCGAGCGCGCCGAGGCCCTCAAGGCCATCCCGGACTGCGACGTCGCGATCACCTCCTACGCCCTGGTGCGCCGCGACATCGAGGCCTACAAGCCCCTCCATTTCTCCGCCATCGCCCTCGACGAGGCCCAGCACATCAAGAACCAGTCCACCCAGATCGCCAAGGCCGTCAAGCAGCTCACGGGCGACCACCGCCTCGTCATCACCGGCACCCCGATCGAAAACGGCGTCTCCGACCTCTGGTCGATCATGGACTTCCTGATGCCGGGCTACCTGGGCCCGCACCAGCAGTTCCGGCGCTACGTCGAGCAGCCGATCCTCGACAACACCGAGGAGGGCGAGATCGCCCAGTGGCGCCTCCGCAAGAAGCTCGCCCCCTTCCTCCTTCGCCGCCTGAAGTCCGACGTCGCCAAGGAGCTCCCCCCCAAGATCGAGCGCGTCGCCTACTGCTCCCTCACCCCCGACCAGCGCACCATCTACGGCGCCCTGCTCGAAAACTCGCGCCGCCGCCTGGTCGAGCTCGTCGAGCAGCAGGGCTTCCAGCGCGCGCGCTTCGAGATCCTGCAGACGCTCCTGCGCCTCCGCCAGTGCTGCTGCCACACGGGCCTCCTGAAACTCGGCAACCTCGCCCCCGCCGCCCCCTCCTCCAAGCTCGAGCTCTTCCACGAAATCCTCAACGAGGCCACGGAAGGCGGGCACCGCCTCCTCGTCTTCTCGCAGTTCGTCTCGATGCTCAAGATCCTCGCCGCCGACCTCGACGCCCAGAAGATCCCCTACTGCTACCTCGACGGCGCCACCCAGAACCGCCTCCAGATCGTCCGCACCTTCAACACCGACCCCTCCATCCCCGTCTTCCTCATCTCCCTCAAGGCCGGCGGCACCGGCCTCAACCTCACCGGCGCCGACATCGTCGTCCACTTCGACCCGTGGTGGAACCCCGCCGTCGAGAACCAGGCGACCGACCGCGCCTACCGCATCGGCCAGCGCCGCACCGTCTACTCCGTCAAGCTCATCACCAAGGACACCGTCGAGGAGCGCGTCCTGGCCCTCCAGGAACGCAAGCAGCGCCTCTACGACGCCACCCTCTCCGACGCCGCCGCCCAGATCAACGACCTCTCCAACCTCACCTGGGAGGAGGTCAAGGAGATCCTCTCCATCTAGCCGCCCCCCCCCGTCCCCGCCCGTTTTTCGCCCCCCCTTGCCGTTTTGGCTTGAAAAAAACGGCGCGGCGCGGGATAATTTCGCGCGTCATGGATACCGAAAACGACCCATTCCTCGACGAACCGCAGGACAATGCCGCCGACGAAAGCGACCGCCGCCAAGAAGCCGCCGGCGGCTCCTTGCCGTCCATCGCCCAGGAATGGCACTGGACCAGCAAGGATGCCTTCGGCAAGGACTACCAGGCACGCGAGGCCAGCAACCGCCAGCTCGCCCGCGCCATGCGCGACGGCGACCCCATGGCCCGCGAACGCCTCATCATCCAAAACATCGGCCTCGTCCTCTACTGGGTCAAGCCCTACGTCAAGCGGACAACCCCCGGGATGTCCGAGGGCGACCTCTGCAGCGAAGGCACGATCGGACTGATCAAGGCCATCGAAAGGTTCAATCCGGACGGCGACAAGCCCTTCTTCGCCATCGCCAGCTGCTGGATCAAGCAGGCCATCCGCCGCGCCCTGGTCAAGCGCGCCAACCTGATCCACCTCCCCGAGCGCATCGAAAACGACCTCGGCCACCTCCGCTACGCCGAAGACCAGCTCACGGCCGCCTTCCATGCCCGCCCCTCCGACCAGGATATCGCCGACTTCCTCAACGCCTCCCCCGCCTTCGCCAAGCGCCCCCCCGTCACCATCGAACGCGTCCGCGAACTCAAGCGCCTCGCCGAACGCCCCGTCTCCATCGACAAGCCCATCGGCGACTCCGGCGACGGCGGCACCCCCCTGACCCTCGGCGACACCCTGCCCGCCGACCTCATGCTCCCCCACGAGGAGGCCGAACGGAAATACATGATCGAGCAGATGATGCTCCACCTCGCCCAGCTCCCCGAACGCGAACAGTTCATCCTGAAGGCCTGGGCCGGCTTCAACGAACCCGCCGGCCACGACCAGCAGCGCACCACCCTCGACGACATCGCCAAAAAGCTCTCCATCTCCCGCCAGCGCGTCCAGGAAGTGCGCAACCGCGCCTTGAAAAAGCTCGCCGACCTGCTCTGGCAGGAACGCTAGGACCCCACACCCAGGAAGGATCACCCCATGGCCAACGAAAAACTTTCGGACGTAAAGATGGACGCGTCCAACCTCTACCGCGAGGAAATGTACAGCGACATGAAGGCCGGCCAGCTCCGCAAGCTCGTCCCCGTCACCGCCGACGGCAAGGACGACCCCTCGCGCAAGCCGATCTTCACCGCCAGCACCCAGGTCATGACCCCCGGCGGCGTCCTGCCCCTCAGCGGCGAGGTCGCCGGCGCCGAGACCCTCGCCGACGCCGTCGCGGGCTTCGGCCCCGCCCTCGAGAAGGCCATGCAGGAGCTCCGCGAGGAAGTCGAGGCCATGCAGCGCGAACGAGCCTCCCAGATCGTCGTCCCCGGGCGCGACGTCCCGCCCCTCGGCGATCCCCTCGGCGGCGCCGCGGCCCAGTCCGGCGCCGGGCCCGACCTCTTCCTCCGCTAGCCCGGGCCCCGCCATGAGCTGCCCCATCGCCCGCCTTTTCCGCAACGGATTCCTGGCGCTCGCCTTCGCGGCGGCAGGGTCCATCGCCTGCGCCGACCCCATCGACACCGCGACGCCGGACGACTCCACCGAACCCCCTACGGCTGTCGAACAACCCCAACAGGAGACCACCCCCATGAGCGACATCGTCGTCATGACCACGAGCAAAGGCGTCATCAAGATCAGGCTCGACGCCGAAAAGGCCCCGATCACCGTCCAGAACTTCCTCGCCTACGTCGACGCAGGCCACTACGACGGCACGATCTTCCACCGCGTCATCAACAACTTCATGATCCAGGGCGGCGGCTTCGACGCCCAGCTGCGACAGAAGCCCACCCGCGCCCCCATCAAGAACGAGGCCGCCAACGGCCTGAAGAACGCCCGCGGCACCATCGCCATGGCCCGCACCATGGTCATCGACAGCGCCACCAGCCAGTTCTTCATCAACGTCGTCGACAACGCCTTCCTCGACTTCCGCGCCCCCTCCCCGCAGGGCTTCGGCTACTGCGTCTTCGGCGAGGTGATCGAGGGCATGGACGTCGTCGACGCCATCAAGGGCGTCCCGACCGGCAACGTCGGCCCCATGGGCGACGTCCCCCGCGAGCCGGTCGTCATCGAATCCGTGCGCCGCGCCGAGTAGCGCCGCCGCCCCGATGACCACCCTCCTGCAAGGCCTCCGGCTCGACGAGCTGGAGGCCTTGTGCCGCAACGCCGGCGAAAGCGCCTTCCGCGGCCGCCAGCTATGGGACTGGCTCCAAAAGGCCGGCGCGCGCTCCTGGGACGCCAAATGCAACGTCCCGAAGCGCCTCCTCGAACGCCTGCGCGCCGACGGCTACGAGGTCGCCGCCGCCACCCCCCTCGCCGAATCCGCCGACGCGACCGGGACCGTCAAGTGGCTCCTGCGCCTCCACGACGGCGAGACCGTCGAGACCGTCCGCATCCCCGGCGGCGGCGGGCGCACGACCGTCTGCGTCTCGACCCAGGCCGGCTGCAAGATGGGCTGCGCCTTCTGCGCCACGGGCAAGAGCGGCTTCGCACGGTCGCTCCAGGCCGGCGAGATCGTCGCCCAGGTCCACGTCGTCGCCGCCGCCCAGGGCGGGACGCGCCCCGACAACGTCGTCTTCATGGGCATGGGCGAGCCGTTCGACAACTACGACGCGGTCCTCCGCGCCATCCGCATCCTCAACGACCCCGCCGGACTGGGCATCGGCGCACGCCGGATGACCCTCAGCACCTGCGGCCTCGTCCCCGGCATCCGCCGCCTCGCCGGCGAAGGCCTCCAGGTCGAACTTTCCGTCTCGCTCCACGCACCCGGCCCCGAACTCCGCCGCCGCCTCATGCCCGTCGAGCGGCGCTGGCCGATGGACGAGCTCCTGGCGGCCTGCGCGGACTACACCGCCACGACCAAGCGCCTCGTCACCTTCGAATACACCCTTGTCGCCGGCCTCAACGACCGGCCCGCCCACGCCGACGAGCTCGCCCGCCGCCTTCGCGCCTTCCCTTGCCGGGTCAACCTCATCCCCCTCAGCCCCGTCGACGGCTTCGACGGCGCCGCCCCCTCCCGCGACGACGTCCAGGCCTTCCTTCGCCGCCTCGCCCGCAACGGCATCGAGGGCACCATCCGAGAATCGAAGGGCAAAGGCGTCGACGGCGCCTGCGGGCAGCTGCGCCGCCGGGCCGCCCCGCCGCCCGCCCCGC
>JAZQOP010000361.1:0-2848 GCA_045627965.1 Kiritimatiellia bacterium
ATTCGGGGGTCTTGCGCCACTTTCGGAGAGCAAAATAGTGGCAAAACACTGGAGAATTTGGCGATTTTGAGCTCAAATTTTATCACGTTTGTACAAATGTGATAATTTTAAGGCGAAAAATGGCGAAAAATAAGGCGAAAACTGAAAAAATTGTGTGTCTATGCATGGGGCAAACCAAAACGGACGGGGGAGCCCACGAGCCCCTGCACGTCCGCAATCGGGGTCGAAGGCGGACCGTTCGGAGAGCGGGCCCTGCCGAATGCCTCCATTCACAAAAATTCCATCGAAAATCCGTCCTCGGGCTTCGCGAGAGGCGTTTGCCCGAGGTTGCCGTCCTTCCGTCCGATTCCAACGGGCCACTACATTCCTCGAAGAGCCGGAAAAGCACGCGAAACACGTTTCCATTCATTGGAAACGTGTTTCTGCCCCATGTTAGCCTCGGCGAACACTTCGCCCGGCCGCAGGGCGCGGGGCAAGGCCCCCGTCCCTCACTTCCGCCGGAAGCCGCTGATCTGCAGCGGTCCCGTCGCCACCAGCAGCAGCGCGCCGGGAGCGGCCGTCTCCTCGAACAGGCGCAGGAAGAACGCCTCCTCGCCCGGCCACGGATACACATAGACGATGTCGCGCCCCGCCGCCGTCAGCACCGGCAGCTTCGCCTCGGCCTCGCGATAGGAGCCATGCACGAAGCGGGCCCCCGGCACGTCGTAGCGCTCGGCCAGCGCGCGGGCCTCGCGGACGAGGTCGAGGTCGATTTCCACGCCCGTCGCCTGCAGGCCCATCATCGAGGCCAGCACCGTCGCCATGCCCTGCCCGCTGCCCCATTCGAGCCATGACGCCCCGCGCTCGACCTGTCCCGCCCGCAGCAGCTCCGCCAGCACCTGGTAGGCAAACCGGTAGTCGCTCGCGATGAACGCCCCGCCCGCGCGCATCTCCTCCAGCTCCCAGGCGCGATCGGTCGCCTCGTCGATCATGGCGTCGACGTAGCGCGGCACGTCCGCGTCGGCCCACTCCTCGGGGATCGCCACCGGCTCCAGCCCCGGAAACGCCATCGGATGATACTCGGGCAGCATCCCGGCCTCCCTCCGCCTAGAAGTAGAGGTCCCGCTCGCCCGCCGCAATGCGGTCGAACATCGCCTTCAGCTGCGGCCAGGCCGCCGGCTGCTGCGCCTCCACCGCCGCCAGCTCCTTCGCCAAGAGCGCCTCGCCGACCGCCCGGGTCCCGGGCGACGCGAAATCGTCGAGCCACTCCTTGAACGTCAGGATCGCGTTCAGCTTGCAGAACTTGCCTTCCGCGCCCGTCCGCAGCAAATCCATGATGCACTTGCCCGTCCGCCCGCAGCGGTAGCCCGCCGTGCAGAACGAGGTGATGCAGCCGGCCTCGGCCCATTCGCGGACGACCACGTCCAGCGGCCGCGGGTCGCCCAGCTCGAACTGCTGGCGCTCCGTCAGCTGCTTTTCCTGGCCGTCGGCATAGGCGCCCACGCCGACGTTGCTGCTCGCGTCCATCTGGGTCACCCCCAGCGGCAGCAGGCGCCGGCGCATCGCCGGCGACTCGCGGGCCGTGATGATCAGGCCCGTGTAGGGGACGGCCAGGCGCGCCAGGACCACGATCTTCTCGAAATCCTCGTCGCCGACCGCCCATTTCGGCGCCTCGACGAACGGCGTGTTCACCGCCGGCTCCAGGCGGGGGAACGAGAGCGTATGCGGACCGATGCCGCAGAACCGCTCCATCTCCAGCACATGCGCCTGCTGGGCCAGGAGCTCGAAATGCCAGTCGGAAAGCCCGTAGAGCACCCCCATGCCGTTGTCGTCGATCCCGGCATCCTGCGCCCGGTGCATCGAGTAGAGCCGCCAGCGATAGTCGCCCTTGACCGTCCAGGCCGGGTGCAGCTTCGCGTATTGACGCCGGTCGTAGGTCTCCTGAAAGACCTGGTAGGTCCCCAGGCCGCATTCGTGCAGGATCTTCAGCTCGCCGATCTTCATCGGCGCGGCGTTCACGTTCGCTCGGCGGATCTGGCCGAAGCCCTTCTTCGTCGGCACCTTCACGCCGTAGACCGTCCGGATGCTTTCCGCGATGTAGTCCACCCCGCTCTCGGGATGTTCGCCATAGACCAGGATCACGCGCTTGTGCCCCAGCTGCCCGGCGAGCGCGCGCGTCTCCGCCTCGATCTCCTCCTTCCCGAGGACCTTGCGCACGACCGCCTCGTTGCTGCCGCGCAGCCCGCAATAGACGCAGTTGTTGACGCATTTGCTGCTCAGGTAGAGCGGTGCGAACGTCACGATGCGGTTGTCGTAGACCTTGTGCTTGATCCGCCCCGCCGCCGCCTTCATCTCCTCCCAGAGCCCTGCGTCGTCCACGCGCATCAGCTCCGCCAGCTCCGCCTGGGTCAGGGCCACGATCGACTCCGCCTTGGCGATGATGTCGCGAACCCGGCGCGCATCCGGCGCGGGCCGGGGCTTCAGAAGCTCATCGATCTCCGCGTCGTTGACATAATCCGTGCCATCCGGCCGCAGATAGCGGTCGATCTCGTCCCGGGCGATCCGGTCATCCATCCACTGGCGAATCTTTGATTCCATCTTTTGCACGCGCTTTCTTTCCATGGCCCCCTCCGGGGCGCTCTCCCTCTACACCTTTCCGCCCCCCCATGCAACCCCTTTTCCAAAAAAACGCGCTCGCGGCCCCTGCGCCGACGCG
Organism: Kiritimatiellia bacterium; assembly: GCA_045627965.1. Lineage (GTDB taxonomy): Bacteria > Verrucomicrobiota > Kiritimatiellia > CAIQIC01 > Lenti-01 > RGIG3636. The sequence continues at coordinate 2,696 of JAZQOP010000361.1, forward strand.
CGCGCTTGCCAGCCGCCCCTCGTTCCGCCATACTTCCCGCGCCATGCCCTCCGCCCCCCGAAACTGCCCCTTTTGCGCCGTCCCGCCCGAACCCGGGCCCTGGCCCGACATGCACGGACGCCCCCTCCGCCGATGCCCCGCCTGCCGCCTCCT
>JAZQOP010000362.1:0-6465 GCA_045627965.1 Kiritimatiellia bacterium
TACGGCCCCGTCAAGTCGGCGATCTTCATCGCCCCGTCGTAGCTCCGCCCATTGGGCGCAGTGAACCGCACCTTCACAAAGCCGCCACCTACGTCGTCCAGCACATAGACGGTCGTCCCGCCGGGCAGCCGCCCGATCGACTGCGCCGCCGGCAGCTCCGCCAGCGCGTAGACCACCGTTGTGGCCTTCAGCTCCATCTCCCCGAAAAGGAAGCCCCCCGCATCCGCCGCGTCCCGCCCCGCCCCGGTTTTCGCCGCCCCCCCCGCCTTCGCGCGCGCCACGAGGGCCGCCTGCAAGGCATCGAGCGCCGACTTGTCCATCATTTGGAAGCAGCTCGCGCACGCCTCGTGATACTTCCCCGACCCCGCCCGCAAGCCGAACACCTGGCTCACCCAAAGCCCATCCCCGTCGTCATGGAGGAAAAAGCACAGGTATTCGTCCCCGGGCCTCGCACCCTCCATCCGCAAGCCCACATGCATGCCCTTGTAGCCGGTGGCGTCCCGCGTCGAATAGACGATGCCCGAAGCGCCCAGCACATCCATCGCCGACGTCCCGTCCTGGCGCACGCTGCACAGCCGCAACGTCTCGCCCGCCGTCCCCTCGGCGACACGGTCGAAGGGAATGTGGCTGATCATCAGGCAGTCCTCGTGCTCCTGATTCATGATCGGCGGAATGGTCACCACCTCCAACGGAAAGACGGGCACCAGGTCGCCCACCCGGACCCCCCCGTCATACGTCTTTCCCGCCGAAGTCGTGAACCGCACATGCGCCAGCATGGGCGAGGCCTTCCCGACGACGCGGACCTCCATCCCCGCATTCAGCCAGCCCATGCCCTTTTCCTCGGGCAACGCCGACAGATCGTAGATGAGCGTCCTTGCCGCCAGGCGGACGCTCTTGCCCTTCAGCACGGACTCGTCCAGGAAAACCGCCGCGCCCGCATCCGCGCCGCCGACATCCCCCCCGGCCGCCCTTGCCGCCGCACCCGCCCCCGGTGCCCCTTGCGGCCTGCCGCCCGCCGGCGAGGGACCGCGCAAGCCCAGCGCCTGCCTGGCGACAAGCATCGGGATCAGCTTGAAACACTTTGTGCACTTGGCGTGCGACCCCTTCCCTCCGCACTGGATCGCGATCTCCTGGCTCACCCACCGCTCGTCGCCGTTCTCGTAGAGCAAATAGCCCAGCATCACGTCCCCGAGCTCCACGTCCGGGAATTTGCCAAACAGGACATCGACCGAGTCGACCTTCCGCTCGCCATGCCCATCCCTGGAGACATAGAACGTAAGCCCCCGCGATTTGTAATGCGTGCAACCGCCCGAATATGTCATGACCACGTCCTTGCCGTCCCGGTCCCGGAGATGCAAGCCCACCAGCGAGCCCATGTTCTCCACGCCATCGGGAAAGTAGCGCCCATCGATCTTTTGCGCGCGAAGCCACACCATGTGCACCCCGTTGGGCTCAACCTTGAAATCGACCGTCTTCGTCATCAACGTGGACGGATACTGGTAGCGCACGTCCTCCCCCGACGCGGCCCCGACGCATGCAAACGCAACCGCGAATACGAAAGCGCCCAGCGCGGCCATCCATCGCCCGGCCCGGCGCGGCGGCCGGCCCGACCGCCCTGCACAGCCGACACCCTCACGCCCCCCGAGCTCTGCTTTCCCTATGATGGCGACTCTCATGTTCTCCCTGCCCTTCCTTCCCTTCCAGCTGGACGCCCGGCAAAACGCCCTGCCCCCCTTATTACCTCCGATTGCCCCGCACCGCAAGCCAATTCCGCTCGCCACGCGCCCCTCCGTGAGTTGTACAAAGAGACCGGACAGGGACACACTGCCCACGGGTGGGGGGCGACGAGAGGGCTTCTGGCACCCAATCGGGTGCCAGAAGCCCGAGCGTCGATCCCTGCCCATCATGTGCTTGCAACCATAGACAAGGAGATGACCGACATGCACAACCTATGACCCATGCGTAGGCGACGGCGTTGGCGGGGTTCAGTTCGAGGAGGACGTCGGGGCCGTCATGGACGAAGCGGGTGGACAGGCAATCGTTGAGGGCCTGGGAGAGCCGGTTGCCTTCGGCGTCGAATTCGTAGGCGAGGACGCTTCCGTTGGTGTCGGTCAGGGTGGTCATGCGGCCGGTGAAGTCGTAGGTGAACGCCCTTGTCCTACCATGGACGGCGTGGTTGGTCAAGCGTCCGGCGCCGTCGTAGTCGTAGAAATTGGCGCCGGCGGGGGAGCTGTCGGCGACGAGGCGGCGGCCCATGTGATCGCACTTGTGTTAAGGAGCATCTTTCAGTTGCAATTTTCCCGCGCGGGTTCCGCCCGCGGTTCCGGGGCATTGCTTGCCGCCTAGGGGCGCCCCCGGCCCAGGGCGCGGGCGACACGGCGGATGCGGCTCAAGGGGGCATACTCGAAAAGGAAGAGCGTGCACCAGCGCGGAAGGGATGGCGGCTGCTCCGTCAGGGAGAACAGCTGCCGGAGGGTGTCCGCAAGGGCGTCGACGCCGTCGGGATGGGCGCGGGCGGCCCGCAGGTCGCAGCGTAGGTTCAGGCGGCGGGCGATGAACTTGAGGACGATTCCGAACAGCAGCGCCAGGGAAAAGTAGACGATCACCAGGACGGGCACGGCCTCCGGGGCGGCCAGGTTCCCCCACCCCATCCGGGCGGCAATGGCGTCCGAGGCCCAGGAACCGAGGCAGAACGCCACGGCGGCCAGCGCCAGGTTGATGGCGCGCAACAGGCGCCGGGAACGGCGGAAGGCCTCTTCGCGGACGACGAGGAACAGCCGGGCCGGCTCCGTCAGCGCCATCCAGCAATCCTTCGCCACGACGACCGTCCGGCCGGCCCCCTTCGGCGACCGCAGGAGGCGCGCAAGGCGAGCGGGGTCGGGCTCGCGGGAATCCAGCTCGACGGCATCCACGCAGACGGCGGCGGAGCGGCCGCCCAGCTTGGCGAACGCGTCGCGGACGAGCCGCAGGAATCCGGCGTCGTCGAGCACCTTGCGATCGCGGACGGGGCGGAACCAGGTGAAGCTGTCGAGCTGCAGCAGCGCATAGAAGCCCCAGACGGCCACCCACCAGGACGTCCCCAGGAAGCGCCGGAGGAGCTGGATGCACACCAGTGCGCCGGCGAAGAGGAGCACTTCGACCGCCAGCGACCAGAAATAGCTGTGCAGAAAGGCGCCGAAGGTCGCCGGTTCCTCCTCGGCGCCGTCTGCGGGAGGCAGGCGGAAGCGTTCGCGGACGCATTCCAAGGCATAGGTCAGGGGGAAGAGGAGGATTTCGTAGGAGAGGACCGAAAGGGCCGCATGGACGAGGTAGGCCCACGGCAGCCAGCCATCGCCGCCGAGATGCGCCCGGAGGTCGCCGGCCAGGCGTCCGTTCAGGCCGCTCAGCCAAAACGCGAGCGGCAGGGCGATCCAGAGGGCGTGGTGGAGGATGAGCGTGGCGATCTCGAAGCGCGCCGCGCCCTCGATCCGCCGGCGGCAGGACGACGGGCAGTAGCGTTCCAGCCAGCCCTCGAAGGAATCCATGGCGCGTCCTCGGCGAAGACGGGCCGGCTCAGGCGAGGTCGCTCAGGTTCAGCGTCTCAAGCAGGCGGGAGAGGTCTTCGGCGTCGAAGAATTCGATGACGATGCGGCCCATCTCGCGGCGGCCGTTCGGAAGGGCCTTTGCGCCGAAAAGCTGCACCTTCGTGCCGAGCTCCTGCTCCATGCGGTCGGCCAGGAACTTCAGCTGGCGATCGGCCGCCGTGTCCTTTCCGGCGGCGTCGTCGGGCTTGGCCGCGGCCGCGGCAGGCTTCTTCTGGGTTGCCGCAGCGACGAGCTTTTCCAGGGCGCGGACGCTCAGGCCCTGGGCCACGCAGCGTGCCGCCAGGACATCGCGGCGGTCTTCGGGGACGCCCAGGAGGACCTTGGCGTGGCCGGCGCTCAGCTTGCCCTCGGAAATCGCGCGCTTCAAGGCGTCGGAAAGGTCCAGCAGGCGCAACGAGTTCGTCACCGACGAGCGGGCCTTGCCGACCTTCTTGGCGACTTCCTCCTGGCTGTAGCCGCGCTCGCGGATCAGCGTCCGGTAGCCCTCGGCCTCTTCGATGAGGTTCAGGTTCTGGCGCTGGATGTTCTCGATCAGGGACCGTTCCATCGCCTCGCCGTCGGACGCTTCCTGCACCAGGGCGGGGATGGCCTTTAGGCCGGCCGCCTGGGCCGCGCGGACGCGGCGCTCGCCGGCGATCAGCTCGTAGCGGCCGTCGACCATGCGCAGCAGGATCGGCTGGAGGACGCCCTGCTCGCGGATCGAAGCCGTCAATTCAGCCAGGTTCGCCTCGTTGAAGTCGCGCCTCGCCTGCCACGGGCAGTTGAGGATGGCGGAAAGGTCGATCAGCTGGACGCTCTGGAGCGTCGTCGGCCCCTGCGGCGCCTTTGGAGCGGCAGCCGGCGCGACCGGCGCCTTTGCCGCCTTGGCCGCCCCGTTCCTGGTCGGCTTTGCCGGCGCCTTCGCCGATGCGGACGGCTCCTCATCCGCGCCGATCCCTCCCGAAATCAACGCATCCAACCCCCGTCCCAGACCCTTGTGCTTCGTCGTTGCCATAACGCCCACCCTTGTATCCCATTCCCGCCCCGCAATCAAGCCCCAAGCCGCCGCCCCGGACGCTTTTCCGCCGCCGAAACACACTTCCATTGAATGGAACCATGTTTCCCGCCCCCTGCCGGCCTCTTGCGACGTCCTTTCCCGCGTCCGGAGCCCTCCTCCTGGGAGGAAAGGGCGCAAAACGCAAGGGATGGGCGGTCCCTGACGAGTCCGCATCCCAAAAACCGTCAAATTTCCAAATGTTCCACCGTAAAGCGGCGAAACGGCGGATCGAGGCCGGGTCGGGGGACGCGGCGGACCGCCCTGGCGGGGTGTCCCTGCGCATCTTGGAACTTTTGCGAAGGCGGCTGGGCATTTTTGGGGATTGCGGAAAAAGGGGCCGTGGAGTAGAGTTGCGGGGTTGTGGCGTCACTCATCCAAGAAGAGGAATACAAGGTCAAGCTGGAGGTCTTCGAAGGCCCCCTGGACCTCCTGCTGTACCTCATCAAGAAGGACGAGCTCGACATCTACGACATTCCTATGGAGTCGGTGACGCGCCAATACATCGAGTATCTCGAAGTGATGAAGATGCTCGACCTGAACATCGCCGGCGAGTTCCTGGTGATGGCGGCGACCCTGATGCTCATCAAGAGCCGCATGCTTCTGCCCGTCGAAGTGCGCCCCGAGGAGGCCGAGGAGGAAGAAGACCCCCGCTGGGACCTCGTCCGCCAGCTTGTCGAATACAAGAAGTTCAAGGACACCGCCCTCGTCCTCGAAGGCCTCGAGCAGCAGCGCGAGGACATCTTCGGCCGCGACCCCGCCGAGGCCAAGCTCGACAAGGAGAGCGACATCGCCCTCCACGACGTCGGGCTCTTCGACCTCATCCGCGCCTTCCAGGACGCCCTCAAGCGCGCCCCCGAGACCGAGCTGCGCGAAATCTTCGCCGAACGCTGGACCGTCGGCGAAAAGATGCGTTCGCTGGGCGACCGCCTGCGCCGCGAAGGGCGCTTTTCGCTGACGGAGGCCATCGCCCGCATGACGACGCGCCAGGAGATCGTCTGCGCCTTCCTCGCCCTCCTGGAGCTCATCCGCCTCCACCAGGCCCGCGCCGTCCAGAAGGAAACCTACGGCGACATCTGGCTGGAACCCGGCGTCGAGGAGGCCCCCCCCTCCATCGACGAGGCCGTCGCCGACGGCGCCATCGACGCCGACGCCGCGCCCGATGCCGAGGCCGCGCCCCAACCCAAGAAGCGCCGCGCCCGCAAGGCCGCCGCAACCCCGTCCGCCCCGACGGAGAAGGTCGAGGACCCATGACCACGACGTCCGACCACGTATTGCCCGAACTCAAGCAGATCGTCGGCTCGATGCTGTTCGTCCGCAAGGAACCGCTCGGGCTCGCCGAGATCAAGCGCGTCCTCGCCCAGACCGCCGAGCAGCGCGGCGGGATGACCATCGACTACGCCAAGGCGACCGACAAGCAGATCCAGGACGCCCTCGACGAGCTCGGGCGCGACCTCGCCGAGCGCAAGGCCGGCTTCCACCTCATCGAGGTCGCCGGCGGATGGCGGCTGGAAAACGACGCCACCTGCGGCCCCTGGCTCCGCGTCATGCTCCAGAAGGGCAAGGGCACGCGCCTCTCGCTCGCCGCCCTCGAAACGCTCGCCATCGTCGCCTACCGCCAGCCCTGCGTCCGCTCGGAGATCGAGGCCGTCCGCGGCGTCGCCGTCGACCAGATACTCAAGAACCTCCTCGAGCTCGGGCTCGTCCGGGTCGTCGGGCGCAGCGACCTGCCCGGCCGCCCCTGGATGTTCGGCACGACCCAGAAGTTCATGGAGCATTTCGGCCTCAAGAGCCTCGACGAGCTGCCCGGCACCGACGATTTGCGCCGCATGGAAGGCGAACAGGCCC
>JAZQOP010000363.1:0-11866 GCA_045627965.1 Kiritimatiellia bacterium
TCCGCCGCACCCGACCCCGCCGGCACCACAAACCGGACCCCCAGCCCTTCCGCCGCCGCCGCCAGCTCCGCCAGCAGCCCGGCCGCCAACGGCTTATCCATGTTCGCCACAATTCCGATCTTCATAGCGCCCACAACCCTACCACGCCTGCCGCGCCCCCTCAACCCCGCATTTTCCCCGCCCCCGCTCCCCGTGATTTTTCGCCCGACATCGCCCTCGGAACACGTTTCCAGGAATTGCCGGGCCGTCCTGCCCCGCATCCCGCGCCACCAGGGATTTGCCTTCGGCCGCTGCGCCGCCCGCCTCCTGCTTGGCTTCGGACGCCTCCAGCCGCCCCCCAAAGGCCCCAGGACGGCATTCCCGTCCCCTTGCCGCCTCCAGGCAACAAAAAACCGCGGCTCTCCCTAGGAAACCCGCGGAAAAATGGTAGAGGCGGAGGGGCTCGAACCCACGACCCGCTGATTAAGAGTCAGGAATGGCGCACCCCTGTTTTTAGAAAAATGCGGTTTTATTGGCTTTTTTGCGCGTCCTAGTTTGTGCGAAATGTTCGCTTTTGGTCGATTGGACGCCATCTTGCGACAAAAATGCGACAAAAATCCATAGGCAGAATTCCAGTTCTTTTCATCCGTTTCGCATCGCCTTGACAACGCATCGGACAATGCTATCATCTCCCACGCAGACGAAACGTGCAGGGGTCGCCCCCTTTGACCACGTAAGTCCCGATAAGGGCGGCGGCGCCCGATTCTCGGCGCAGGATGGCTTGATGCAGAAGGCGGATAGGCCGATAACAGCATCAACGTCGCGCGTCAAGGCTAGCCACTTGGCGCGCTCTTTTTGTGCCTGATTGGATAGAATGTAAAAACTTGCTGGACATGGCCATCCATGTCTGCAAGAACTCGTACTGCGAATTCCTTGTAATCTTTCTGATACCTTATTCTATCGCTTACACCCGGCTCCTTCTCAGCCGGCGCTGTCCTTGCAGCATCGATTGCATAGAGTAAACGCTGCATTCGGCCATCGTAATCGCGTTTCTTGTGGTCAACCCTGACGTGTCCAGACACAAGCTTATCCTTGGAAAAAATGACAGGCCGACCGCCTTCATCACGCTTAACCGTAATGTCGTTTTCAAGGAGACGTTCAGCCGCCTTTACGCTGATAATATCCGGCGGCCCGCTCAGCAGCCTCCGTTTTTCTTTCTTCCACTCCTCGCCGGAAAACGTTGCCGACCCTTCGTCCTTGGCAACGAACTGGCCGGCATTGTCCGGCTGTCCTCTTGGGTGATCGGACTCGTTGAACGCGCTATTCTCCAGCGACGATCTTTTCCCGAGAATGGCGAGTTCGATTCTGGCGACCGGGTCGCCGAATGCCAGGCGCGAACGAAGCGTCAATATGTGACTTGGTGATGGCGTTTGGCAATTATTCATAAACCAATTCGTGTCGGAAGAAAGACGGCCCCCGTTTCCGGGGGCCATAAGGGCCCTCATCTAACCAAGTAGGCCATAGATGGCCGCTATTTCAAATACCAGGTCGGCACGGGGCGACTCTGCGGATCCTCACATCGCAGAGCGTGTTGAAGTAGCCATTGGCGACGTATGTTCGGTCGGTGAAGTCCTTCGTTTTGTATCGGTATGTGCGGAACATGATGCAGAGGTCGAAAGCAAGCCCTTCCTCTTCGGGGTCGATGATCGCCATCAAATCGTCTTCGTTGCCGCCAAGCATGAACGCTGGCACGTCCTCCAGCACGTTCTCGCCGCGAAGTCCGGCAAGGATTGCGCTGGCGTTATAGCCGTCTGCCGCCGTTCCTCCTCTGCGCCAATATAGAGGATACGGATGCTCATCGTCCCCACCGATGCCGTAAAGCATTCGCACATCCCAATTGGGCCAAGGCTTACCAAAGAACGTCACCCCGATTTCCTCGGTGGACAATCCGCCAAGGATGGATTCGTAGATGATTGCATCACGCGAGATTCCGTGAATAACGCGCGGCGGATGCTCCGCGTCAACCGAATATCCAACGGGTGGCGGCTTTGGCAACAACTGCCACACGGCATAGTCCTTTGAGTCCCATATCCATCCATCGTTTCCAATGGCTGGCGAGCTGATGGGGCGCGAGATAAGCTCCTTTGCCGACAAGCCGCTGGAATACGCGCGGCGCGGGGCGAACCATTGCGGCGAGGGGATGACCAGCGAGCCGTTATCGAGGCGGCAATTCTGCGCGAACATAAGGCGGTCGCACTTCATCCGTACGAAGTGGTGGTACTCGTTCCGCTGGACGTGTCCACCGACCCGCTCGATGGTCTCGGTATAGTTGCCGATGGTCGAAAAATACCAAACCCAATTCCCGTGCGAATCCTGCCGTTGCGCCGTCTCGGCATGCGGAACGGATGGGGAGTCAATAGTGTAGAGCCAAAAGCTCGTTCGCCACTCCGCCCCCGCTTCGCCTTCGGTCGCAGTCATTCCGTTCGGCTTGCACCACGCTTGCCAGCCGATGTCCTGCCGAACACGGAACGCCGGGTCTTCTAGCATCGAATATCCGCGATAGCCAGCGGAGGCGAATGCGTTGGAGTCGCACGGAAGCATTGCGGCATCCTATTGCTGGATATCCACAACGTTCGCAACCGCAGGGACAACGATGTTGCCCCAATGGAATTGCGTGACGCTCCATCCGTCCTGCGAAGAGCCGCTGATTTTTGCGATGGGAATCCAAAGGTCTTCGCCTTGCGTCTGCCCCGTCATTGGCCCGTACTGAATCGACTCCCATTCGGGCGGCGCAATTGTTAGGTCGGCGTAGGCGTAGACGTAGTATCCGTCATGCGCCGCGCCTAGGTTCTGCTCGCTATACGCCTCGACATTCCCTCCCCATACTTGCGCCGTCCCAGCCGCCACGTTCACGTCCCCGTCATCGTCCACCCATACGCGGAAGCCGTAGTTCTCGATTGCTCCAGCCAAGGCCGCCGAGACAAGCTCGATGCGAATGCGCCCCATCGCGTCCACGTTTAGTTCCAATCCGTCTCCGACATCCAACTGCGACAGGATGTCCTTAAGGACTTCGACTTGCTGGGCAATCCTGCCGACCCAGCCGGCGCCGGCGTCCTTGTTCTTCTCCAGGTTTGGCAGGGAATGGATGCGCGGAATCATTCGTTGCTCCCGGCATTGAAGTTGGTCTCGGCGGACGTGGTCTCCCACGCCGTCACGCCCATGCGCGCAACGCGAGTCCTGACATACTTGCCAGTGATGTTGTTCCATTGCACTCGCTCATCGTAGACCACGTTGATGCCCGTTGTGTCTGTCTTGACTGGGGCAATCAAGCCCTGCGTGCAGGTCGGCAGTTCGCTTTCTGTGGCGGCGTAGCCGACTTCATCGTATGTCGCAAGCTTCACCTTGCGGGCTTGCTGGAATGTCGCGACTACCTCGTCGCCGCGCTTGATGCGGTTCGTGCGCGTCTCGTTCGTCCAATTCTCGCATCTAAAAACCCAACTCATGACAACGCTCCCACAACCTTTTCAAGCAACTGGTTCGTCCTGTCCTGACCCTCGACCTTGACAATTTTCCCGTCCTTCAACTGCGTTGCGGACGGAACGCCGTTCGTATCCGACGTCATCTTTGCTGCCTGCTCGATTGCCGATGCATCACCGCGCTTGATGCCGCGCTCGATGGAAGTGATTTGGCGGCGGAGACGCGTGGCTTCCTTCTGCGTTGCCTCGCGCTCCTTCCGCGCCTCGCGTTCCTGCTTGCGAATCTGCGACTTGCGTAGCGGCTTTCCGGACTCTTCGGTCTGGTCGAACTCGTCCGCCAGCTCCTCGCCCTGCATCATAAGGTCGAGCATCCTGCCCGTGTCGCCGCTTTCCTTCGCCTCGCCAATCTCCTTGCGAATCTGCGCCATGCGCTTGGCGGATGTATCGTTGCGGTGCAGGAACTTCTTCTGCTTCTCCGCAAGCTCGTCCTGCTCCTTCTTCTGCTTCTCTGCGGCAGTCTTCGCGTCTCGATCGATGCCCTCCTGCACCCTGTCGCGCTCATCGATTAGCTGGCGCATCTTCTGCTCGGTCTCTTCGTTGCGCTCGCCCTTGCGAAGCTCGGCAATCTCGGCGTTGATGTACTTGAGCTGGTCTTGCGCGTCCATCTTCTCTAGACGCTTCTTGCGCAACCATTCCTCCTGCCTCTTGTTGCGCTCCGCCTCCTTGTCGGCATCCTTCTGCTTTTCGGCCGAAATTTGTCCCTCAAGCGTCTTTATCTTTTCGAGGATTGACAGCTTTTCCTTGTAGGTTTTCGCGCCATCCTTATCCGCCTCCAAGTCCTCTTTTCTTGCCTCAAGAGCGGCCAGCTTCCCATTCCCGCCCGTGTCATTTACGTCTCGCTCGATTTTATCGTATTTTTCACCGCGTTCGTATGCTTCGCGTGCGGCATCGTTCTCTGCGTTCTGCTCCTTCGTCTTGGTGTCGGCTTCCTGCTTGGCGTTCTTGCGCCGCTCGATTTCGGCGTTGATTGCATCGAGCTTATCCTGCGCCGCTTGCGCGGCGTCCTCCTTGGCGGATGCTTGCTCTATTGCTCTATCCGCCGTGTCGCTCGTTGTCTCGATGTTATCTGCGCCGACAAGATTGGCAATAAGCTTTAGAGCCTTCTCGCCCTGCTTCGACAACCAGTCTTGATCCTTCGCCTTCTCTGCATAACCTTGCGCAATGTCGCTGGCAACCTCTGCCGAGTAGTCCGCGTCTCCAAGCTCTGACTTCGCCGCCTTCGCCGCCTTTTCCAAATCCTCGTCCGTCATTTCGGCGAACGGGTCTTTGTCCCCGTTAAGCCTCTTCTCTCGCCGCGCCTTGATTCCCCCAAGTCTCTCGACTCTATCTGCGTATTCCTTTGCGGCTTCCTGCGCGTCTATCCACGCAGAACGGACGGCGGCTACCGCCCCAATGATTGCCGTGATTGCCGCAATGGCCGGATTCGTCACGATTGCGGCGAAGAAATCCTTTGCCGCAGAGCTTGCCATCTTGATGGCGCCGATGACGTTGCCCTGCATCAGCATTACGAAGGCGTTGTTCGCCTTTGTCAGCCCCGCCATTGCCTTCGATACGTCATCCGCGAATTGCTTATGCGCAACGCCGGCCGCCTTCGCCGCCTCGGCGTTCCTATCCTGCGCCTCCGTGTTCGTGTTCGTGGCGGACGTGTTATTGTTAGTTGCATTCGTGTCGCTCTCGATGGCGGATGCATTCGTATTGACGGCGGACGTGTTCGCGTCCTCCGCTTGCGTGTTCTGCGTGATGGTGCTGGACAAGTTGTTTACTGCGTCCTGCGCTTGCCATGCAATATCGACAAGCTTACGCGCCACATCGTCCGCGCCCTTCAATTCGACCGCAATTTCTACCTTCGCATCCGCCGCCATGCCCTACTCCTTCGCCTTTTCGCCAGGACGCGCCTTCCGCGCCTTCCTAGCCTCTTCCCTCATAGCCGCACGCCTCGCCGCCTCCTCGCGCTCCTGCGCCCGTTTCTGCGCAAATGCGGACGTATCCTGTGCAAGCCTACGCTCGCATTCGGCAAGCGCGCGGCGTTGCCGCCTCCACCAGCAGGAAGGTGATTCGTGCTTCGGGTCACCCTCCGCCTCCGCCACGTCCATAAGGCCGCAGTATGCCCCCCAAAACTCATCGTCACTTACTTCCCAAAGCCAATGCGATGCCGAGCCTCCGCATTTCTGCGCCAGCACGCCAGCAACCGCCAGCAAGTCAACGTCCGCATCCTCGCCGCCGTCACCCGGCGCGGCGAACCACGCAACGGAGTCATCGGGCGGAGGCAATAGCGAAAGCGCGGCGCGGCGCAACACCTCCTCGCCGCAATGCGTTCCCCACGCCCACGCCTTAATCCTCGCCGCCGCCGCCAGCCTCGTCTGCGCAAGCTCCAGCGCGTCCTTTTCGCGGTGTGCGCAGACGTAGGCGAGGGCGAGCGTGTACTTGCGCACATTCCCGCCCCACCACTCGCTAGCCTTGGTGCGCAACCAATGCATCCCCGCCACGCTGGGGCGGTACAAACGGATGCCGCGCCCGACAACAAGCGGGAGGTCTAGCCTCTCGATATCGTCTTGCGCGGCAGGGCGGCGGCTTTCGCGCCGTGCGAGCCTATCCAGCTCCGCCAGCCTAGGCGCAAACTCCACCACCCACGCCGCCAAATCGTCCTTTGGAACGAGTTGGACAACGCGGAGGAAGGCATCCTGCGCTAGAACGTGGAGCGGCATTGCTCACCGCTAATCTTCGCTGGACTCGCTGGGCCCGGCAAGGTACTTCTCAATCGTCAGCGAGCGGGACTGATGCGCCGTGTTCGACTGCGTGGCAACGTTCGACTTGCTGGCCACAATCCACCCGCTAGGAATCGTCCAATCGGTCGGGTCGATGGCGGAAAAGCTCGCGGTGATTTTTATCCCGTGGCTAGTTCCGCAGAGCCAGTTGCCGTCCGCGCCAGTGTCATCAGTATGGTTGATGCCGACCGCCCACGAGGCCGACTGGATGGCTTCAACGGGAACGCCCAGCTGAAGCCCGAAGTCGGTTGCGCCGAATGCGGGGAAGCTGGACGGCAAGCCGCCGTTCGCCGCAGTCAGCGTGCGCTCGGTATCGTTATGGTTCACACGCGCACCGCCAACGTGCTTATGCCCGCTAATGCTGATTTCGGGAAATGCTCCCTTATTGCACGTCAGCGTGAACGAGTCGATGGCTTCGGGCGCGGCGGCGCCGACAACCAGTTCTGCGTCCGTCAAGTCAACGGTGACGAGCGAATTGCGGCGGTAGGTCGCGGAAAGCGAAACCTTCCCGTCCACCGACACGGCGGAGGCGGGAACGTACTCGCCAGCCTTGTCATCCGCAATGGCGGCGGTCTTGGACTCGTCGCCAGAAAGCGAAATCATCTCAAAGTTGTCGAATCCGTCCTCGATGCCGAACGGATCTTCCGTCGTCACGCCAAACGGAACTTCATAGTTGAGCGTAGTCATTGATGTGCCTTTCTATTCTTTGTCTACATTTTCAGGCGAAAAACGTTCCGCCAACATGAGTGAAAAACGAAGCTCGCACCCGTCGAGCGGGATTCCGTCGGGAGTAACGAGTTCGGTTCGGCCTGCGTAGTTCGGGACGGCGCAGGCGGGGTTCGGGATGGTGTTCGCCGGCAGGCTCATGGAGAGCATTGCGCCCTTGACGCGGTCGGCGACGTCTTCCAGTCCGGCTCCGTTGGAGCGTGCGGCGATGCGTGCGGCCGCCGGATCCAGGAGGTGCTTCCGCCCGGCCAGGACGACCACGACGGAAAGGTTCGTCACGAGCGAACGCTGCGCCTGCTGCTGGACCGATTCGCCGTCCGTGAGGATGATGCCGATTCCGCCGTTGCCGGGAGCCGCCAGGATGTTCCAGGCGGAAAAGCGGGAGTCCGCTTCCAGCAGCTCCCACTCGACTTCCGCGAGGACCGGCGCAAGCGCCTGCCGGACTGCGGCAAGCGCCAGGGAGGAGGAACCTTGTCGGCGGGTGGTCACGAGAACACGTCCTCGCCGTCGTGGATGGTCTTGATGCGGAGGCGTGCGGAGCCCGTTGTGGCTTCGCCCGATGCCATCCGCATGAGGGCGTCGATGACGTCCTCCTCGCGCTTCTTGAACGGGTTCTGCTCCTCCGCTGCGCCGCGACGCCGGAACAGGAGGGCGCACATGAGCGCCGTGCCAGCGTCCCGGAGCCACGTGACGGGCGGCGGGTTCTGGCGGATGCGGATGCGCTCGACGAAGCCGAGGATCCGCGTGTCAACGGACGCCGCCAGGCGCTCGAAGAGTCCTTCGTCCTCCTGCCCGTCGCGGTTGTCGTCCAGCGCATCGGTCAGGTGCACGGGGTCGAACTCTGCCGCGATGTTGGCACGATTGACGTACTGGCTCATGATTGTGTCCGTCTAAAAGGATGGGGCGGCGGCAGGGGCAGAAAGGAAGTGAACCAACCCTCGACGCCGCCCCGTCGAGGCTAGGCCAACAGGGAGAGCGTGTAGCTCTTGGCGGTATTGTCGCCGCCGGCGTTCTCGACCGCGCAGTTCACCGCGATGTAGCGGCGGGCGTTGACGGGGAGGCGGAAGGCGACGGTCTTGGCCGCCGAGCCGTTGCCGGACGCGCCGACGACGGTCGTCGAGATCAGCGGGTCGATGGCGGCGAATTCGCTGCCGTCGGCGCTGTCGTAGACCTTGAACGTGGCGGTCTTGCCTTCGACGAGGGCGGTGGTCGCGGGGATGGCGAGCTCGACGACGATGTTGTCGAGGGCGCCGCCCTTGAGCTGCTCGAGGTCGATGGCGTCGGAGGTGGAGTTGGCGTTGGCGGCCGGGAAGGCCTTGGTGATCTGCTTGAGGATATCCTTCATGATGTGCTCCTTATGGGGTTATTCCCAGGAAGTAATGAGTCCGTTGATGACGACGATGGTGTTCGTCGTGTCGCCAGCAACAAGCGTGTTGGTGGCGGTGATGCCGTCGAGCGCAGCGCCCGTGAGGAAGCCGTTGACCTCTGCGAACTCGACCGGGTTGGGCCGGATCATGAGGCCGCCGTCGTCGATGAGGACGGGGCGGAGTGGCTGGTCCTGGGCAACGCACACCCCCGCCGCCACGAAGGCGGCGAGGATGGCGAGGATGGCGATGAATTTCTTCATAGGTCCCTACTACGCGACGAACTCCTCGGTGTCCGACAGGGCATCCGTGATGACGATCGGAATGCCGTTCGACTCGACGGGGAAGTCCGCGAACGCTCCGACGATTCCGGAGGCCTTCTGCGTGGGGCCGGCCATGATGGTCACGGAACGGCTGCACTGCAGCAGGTAGGCCGCCGTGCGGTTCATGTAGATGGCATCCGGGGCCGCGCCGCGCCAATTGGACAGCGCCTTCGCGATGATCTTGTCGCTCAAGCCGGCCTTGGTGGCCTGCTCGCGGACGTTCGCGATGCGGGCGACGCCTTCGGCCGTGGCCAGGCGCATCCCGATCCAGCCGCAGAGGTCCGCGACATAGCCGGGATACTTCTTGCCGTTCGAGTCCGCGATGGACTCCAGGCGGAACTCGCTCAGGTCGATCGTGCTGTTCTTGCCGAAGTCGAACGAGACGCCGTTGTTCTCGCCGTAGCGGACCAGGTACACGGACGTGTTGCCGGTGCCGGACGTCGTGTCCGAGACCGTCACGTTCGTGGACAGCTGCTGCAGGCCAGCGAAGCCGTTCGCGTCGGCGGACGTGCCGTACCAGACCTGCGCACCGACGGACTCCAGAAGAGCCTGACCGACGCCGGCGGCCTCGACGGCCTGCAAGTGGGCGGCACCCTGCTCGTAGGCATCCGCGATGGCCTTGTCGACCTCGATGCGGGCGGAGAGGATGTACATTTCGGCGAGGACCTTCTCGAAGGTGCTCTTCGAGGCGTCAACGCCGGCGTTCGCGCTGCGGAACCCGACAGCCGGGCGGCCCGTGCGACGGACGGTGTGGTACGAAGTGCCGGCCACCTGGCGGGCGGGGAAGTTCGCCAGTTCGGGGCAGGTCTTCAGGGATTCTTCGATGATACCGACGGCCTGGTCGTTGCCGTTCAGCTTCGCCAGGTCGAGCATGGTGATCTTGCTCATTCTTTGCTCCTGTTGTGTTGTTACTTGGCGAGGGCGCGGGCGAGGCGCTCGATGCCGGTGAGTTCGTTCGCGCTGGTTTCGCCCGCGCGATTTTCCAAATGTTCGGGGTTCATCCCCGCCGCAGGGGCGGACACGGTGCGGTCCATCTCCGCAAGGATGGCGGACACGGACTCGAAGTCGGCCTTGAGGGCGGCGGCTCCGGCTTCGCGGTTCTGCAGGGCGGGATGCTTCGCCAGCTCTTCGGCGACCTTGGCGTTCAGGAGGTCCTCGGCGATCTTGGCCTTGAGGGCCTCGAGCGCGGCCTCGGCGGACTCGGCGCGGTTCTTCAGCGCCTTCTTCTCTTCGTCCTCTTCGGGCTTCGCCTCTTCGGCGGGTTCCTCCGCCTTGGGTTCTTCCTCTTCGGGCTTCTCCTCGGCCATGGCGCTCTTCAGCGATTTGATGGCGGCAAGGATGGCCTCTTCCGTGGCTTCGCAGCCGAGAATTTCAACAAGTTTTTCCAGTTCCATTTTTGCTCCTTCAGTAATGGCCTCAATATCAAGGCGCTTGACTTCTAAAGTTTCTGTGGTACGCTTGCTCTCACCAAGCGCGGTTCCGGCATCGGGTGCACCGCGATTGGAGGCTCCCGGATGGATGCCCGCCGCTGGAGCTAGCTTGGAATAAATGAGTTTCCCTTTGCGGTGTCGTTCAAATTTCTTCGCTCCGTTGTAATGGTAAAACGACGCAACCTTGGATGTTTTTTCGTAGGCGAAAACGTTTGTAAACCTGGTTTTTCCGCCATCATCTGAAATGAGCTGGAGGAACACGGTTCCGCGCCCGTCATCCCACACCTCATGCGGGGATTCAATGGCGAATTTGCAACGGTAAAAATCACATAGTCGCGCATCGATTTGCCCCGTTGTGTAGCCATTGTTTTCCCAGTGCCGAACGATACTCCAATCCAATTGAAAAGATTTTCCAAACGGAGATTCAGCGTCTATGCCATCCTCCAGCATTCTGCGTGCATCTTCGGGAGAGCATTCCCCAGGGTCCTTGTCCGCTTTCCATCCACTGACAGGATGCTCCTTCTTGTATTTTTCGGATTCCGCCTCCGTCATGTCAACGCGTCCGCTTGGCGACTTCTCGCCTTCCAGCGCAGGCTGACCGTCCTTGATCGGGACTGGATGCCCGCCAATCATGCGCCATTCGACGTCATCGTCGCTGTTTGCCAAGGCATAGGATGATCTGTTGGCGATGATGGCACCGATTGCCTTCATGTTCGGCTCGTTCGTCAGGCCGACCTTCTCGACGTGCAGAGGGCGGACGCGGTTCCCGCCGAGCCCCTGAAGACCCGCGTAGTCGAACACAGGCGACGCGTATCGGTATTCCTTGCCGGAAACCTTCTCCGCGCCGGACGGCGTCAGGTCGGCTTCGGCGAATACCTTGTCGCCGTCTCTCCACAGGCGGTGGATCCAGCCGGCGGCGTCGCTTGGAAGCAGGATGCCCATCCCGGCAAGAGCGCCACGCTCGTCCTCCGTAAGATCCGAATAGTGGTCGAAGTCCAGCAGAAGCCCTTCCTCGGGGATTTCCTGCGACGCCACGGCATCCAGAGCGTCGTCATCGACGACCTGGACGACTCCTGCAGCGTGCGGAAACTCGCCCTTGGCTAGGATTGGGAAGCGGAAGATGCTCATATAAATGGCCTCCGCATCAAGGGACGTGTCATTTCCCTGCGCCGGCGCTGATCCAGTCCGCGACAAAAGGCGCCACCTTCGTCAGGACGAACACGACGCACATGCCGACGACGGCGCCGAACAGCACACCCTTCTTCCCTGTGGCCTTCAGACCGCCTTTCCCGATCTCGAACGAATTGTCCTCCGCCGCTCGCGCCGGGCAGGAATTGATGTGCGTGGACATCGTAGCCTTGTCCACCATCGTCACAATCTCGCGCACCTCTTGGCGGTCGGGCAGCTGCGCCACGCGCTCAGCCAACTTGTCCACCTTTTCGATGATGGCGGCCAATGCATCCCCGTGGGTCTTCGGATCGCCGGCGTGCCCATTCCGCAACCGGTGCGTCAGCGTCAATTCATGGTTCTCTTCGTCGCGCATATTTCACTCCTTTGGGCGTTGCACCCACTCGAAGAACTTGTAGTTCGGTGCCTTCGCATCGCGGTGCTGGCGCCACGGAATCCAGCCGAAGTGGCGGACGGCATCCGTGATCGCCCAGGCGTCGGCGCGGATGGCCGGCTTGCGGCCGGTCGCGTTGGCGGCCTGGAGGGACAGGCAGAGGATGGCATCCGCCCACTTGC
>JAZQOP010000364.1:0-8296 GCA_045627965.1 Kiritimatiellia bacterium
CGCCGCCCCGACCGCGCCCCCCTTGCGGGATATCCCTGGACATCCTGCAACTTCCAGCCAACCGGCGGCCGCATTTCCTTTCTTGCCCGGCTCCGGCGTGCGTGCTAGTCTCTTCCGCGTCAAGATTGGAGAATTGCCATGACCGCCAAGAAATCCCCCGCCAAGAAGCCCGCCGCCGCCGTCCAGAAGGCGTCCGCGCCCAAGTCCTCCTCGAAGAAAGTCCTCATTCTCCTCGGGTCCCCGCGAGAGGACGGCAATTCCACGCGCCTAGCCTTCGCCTTTGCCGATGCCGCCTGCGCCGCGGGCCATCGGGTCCAGTCCATCCGCGTCCCGGCCCTGGAGTTCGCCCCCTGCGACGTCTGCGAGCAGTGCCGCCCGTCCGCGAAGGCGCCCTGCGTCCTTTCCGACGACCTGCTGTCCGTCTACCCGATGCTGCGCGAGGCCGACGTCCTCGTCTTTGCCACGCCCCTGCACTTCCACTGCTGGTCCTCCCCGCTGAAGATGCTCATCGACCGCCTCTACTGCTTCTCCCCCTATCGCAAGTTCAACCTCGTCGGCAAGTCCTCCCTCCTCCTTGCCACCTCGGCCGACGCCCGCCCCGTGGCCTTCTCGGGACTGCGCGCCTCCTACCGTCTCACCGCCGAGTTCATGCAGTGGAAGAACCTCGGCGAGCTCCTCGTCGGCGGCCTCGGGCCCGAAGGCGCCATCGACGGCGCCCCCGCCGCCCTGGCCAAGGCCGCCAAGCTCGCCGCCAAGCTCTAGCCCCGCGTCCGCCCGTCCCCCGGCCCGACCGCACAACCGCCCGACTGCCCTGCCCATGCCCTCTCCCGACCTCCCGGAAGGCGTTTCCATCCGCCATGCGCGCTTCAGCGACGCCTCCGCCATCTTCCACCGCATCAAGTCCCACCCCGACGAGCTGGTCCCGCGCCCCATCTCCGACATCCTGCTCAACATCGACCGCTTCCTGGTCGCCCAGCGCCCCGACGGCTCCATCGTCGGCACCATCGCCTGGTCCGTCCTGCCCGAAATCGACCCCTCCGCCCTCCCCTCCGTCGAAATCCAGTCCCTGACCGTCCACCCCGACGCCCAGCGCCTCGGGCTCGGCCGCGCCCTCGTGCAGGCCGCCATCGAACACATCGCCAAGTTCCACGCGCGCCAGATCATCGTCCTGACCTTCACCCCGCCCTTCTTCGAAAAGCTCGGCTTCGTCCGCGTCTCCAAGGAGCAGCTCCTCTACAAGCTCTACAAGGGCTGCATGAACTGCACAAAGTACACCTCGCCCTTCACCTGCCCCGAAGTCGCGATGGCCCTCCAGCTGCCCCCCGCCTGACCGCCATGACCCCGCGCCGCGTCCCATCCCCTCCCCCGCCGTCCCCGGACTCCCCCCGCGCCGCCTTGCCTGCCGCGCGCCGCGTCGTCGTCAAGTTCGGCTCCCGCGTCCTGGTGCGCGCCGACGGCTCGCTCGACACGCCCCGCCTGGCCCGCCTGGCCGCCCATCTGGCCGCCTGGCGCAAGAAGGCCGGCGTCGAGATCGTCGTCGTCTCCTCCGGCGCCATCGCCTGCGGCCTCCAGGCCCTGCACATCCGCCGACGCCCCACCGACCTCCCCTCGCTCCAGATGGCCGCCGCCGTCGGGCAGCAGCGCCTGATGGCCGCTTGGCAGGACGCCTTCCGCCACCACCGCCTGCCGGTCGGCCAGGTCCTCCTGTCCCACGACGACCTCCAGTCCCGCGACCGCTACCTCAACGCCCATTCGACCCTCCTCAAGCTCCTCGAAAACGGAATTGTCCCCGTCATCAACGAAAACGACGTCGTCGCCACCGACGAAATCCGCTTCGGCGACAACGACGCCCTCGCCTCGCGCACCGCGATGCTCCTCGATGCCGACCTGCTCGTCCTCCTGACGACCGTCAACGGCTTCCTCTCCGCCGGCCCCTCCGGCCGCCGTCGCCGCGTCCCGCTCCTGCCCGCGGTCACCCCCGCCGACCTCGCGCAAGCCACGGGCAAGGGCTCCCCCTACTCGACCGGCGGCATGGCCTCCAAGCTGGCCTCCGCCGCCGAAGCCGCCGCCATGGGCACGCATGTCGTCATCGCCAACGGCCGTGCCGACGCCACGCTCCCCGCCATCGCCGCCGGGCTCGACGTCGGCACCCTCATCCCGGCCACGCCGCGCCCGGCCCAGCCCCTCACGCTCTTGCGCCGCTGGGTCCGCTACTTCCACCGCCCCAAGGGCGCCGTCTACGTCGACGCCGGCGCCGCACGCGCCCTGGCCACCGGACGCAGCTCGCTCCTGCTGGTCGGCGTCCGCTCCGTCAGCGGCACCTTCGACCCTGGCGACCTCATCGAAATCCGCCGCACCCCGGACGCCCCGGACGCCCCCGCCCCCCTCCTCGGCGTCGGCCTCGCGCAATATCCCTCTTCCGCCGTCCACCTCCTGCGCGGCTGCAACACCTTCCAGATCCGCCGCCAGCTGGGCAACGACGCCCCTGACGAGCTCGTCCACCTCGACTACCTTGCCCTGGAGACCCCCGCCCCATGACCTCGACCGCCTCCGACCCCACCCTCTACAACGAAATCCGCGACATGGCCATCCGGGCGCGCGACGCCTCCCGCGTCCTCGCCACGCTTTCCGTCACCCAGAAAAACGCCGTCCTGGCCGACATGGCCGACGCCATCCTCGCCGCCCGCCCCGCCATCCGCGCCGCCAACGCGCGCGACCTCGACGCCGCCCGCGCCGCCGGCCTCTCCGACGCCCTCCTCGACCGCCTCCTGCTCACCGACGCCCGCCTCGACGCCATCGTCGAAGCCGTCCGCAACCTCCAGGACCTCCCCGACCCCGTTGGCCAGGAGCTGTCGCGCTGGGTCCGCCCCAACGGGCTGGTCATCCGCAAGGTCCGCGTCCCGCTTGGCGTCATCGCCATGATCTACGAGGCCCGCCCGAACGTCACCGTCGACGCGGCGGCCCTCTGCTTCAAGACCTCCAACGCCGTCATCCTCCGTTGCGGCCGCGAGGCCATGGCCTCCTCCGTCGCCCTTGTCGAGGCCCTCCACACCGCCCTGGCCCGCCACGGCCTCCCCCCCGACGCCATCCAGGTCATCACCACCCTCGACTACGACGCCATCGCCCACCTCGTCCAACTCGACGGCCTTGTCGACCTGGCCATCCCCCGCGGCGGCGAATCGCTCATCCGCGCCGTCACCCGCCAGGCCCGCATCCCCGTCATCAAGCACTACAAGGGCGTCTGCCACATCTACGTCCACGCCGACGCCGACTTCGACGAGGCGGCCGCCATCATCGAAAACGCCAAGTGCTCCCGCCCCGGCGTCTGCAACGCCTGCGAAAAGGTCCTCGTCCACGCCGACATCGCCCAGGCGTTCCTCCCCGTCCTCGCCGAGCGCCTCGCCGCACGCCACGTCCAGCTCCGCGGCGATCCCGCCGCCTGCGCCATCCTCCCCGGCGCCATCCCCGCCGTCGACGCCGACTGGGACGCCGAATACCTCGACCTCGTCCTCGCCATCGCCGTCGTCCCCTCCGTCCAGGCGGCCATCGACCACATCAACCTCCATTCCTCGCACCATTCCGACGCCATCCTCGGCGCCGATCCCGACGCCCTGGCCGCCTTCACCTCCCGCGTCGACTCCGCCTGCGTCTACACCAACGCCTCCACCCGCTTCACCGACGGCGGCGAATTCGGCATGGGCGCCGAAATCGGCATCTCCACCGACAAGCTCCACGCACGCGGCCCCATGGGCCTCGAGGAGCTCACCTCCTACAAGTACGTCGTCATCGGCGACGGCCAGATCCGCTGACCCCGCCCCCCTTGTTTTTCGCCCGGCCCCCGAATAGCGTTTGCACCGCCGCCCCGGCGGGCGTATAGTCCCGCGCGTCATTCCCCCCTTTTGACGGAGACGGCTCACATGAACATCTTCCTCTTCGGCATCGTCCTGCTTTTCGTCGGCTACATCCTCTACGGCGCCTTCATCGAGAGCATCCTGGCCCCCGACGACCGCCAGACCCCCGCCGTCCGCCTGCGCGACGGCGTCGACTTCATCGTCCTGCCCCACTGGAAGAACATGCTCATCCAGCTGCTCAACATCGCCGGCGTCGGCCCCGTCGTCGGCGTCATCCTGGGCATCAAGTTCGGGCCCGTCGTCTTCCTGATCATCCCGGTCGGCAACGTCATCGGCGGAGCGGTCCACGACTTCATCTCCGGCATGATGTCGCTCCGCAGCGACGGCGCCAACCTGCCCACCCTCATCCGCGACAACCTGGGCAAGCCGTTCTTCTTCGCCTTTTCGATCTTCACGATCTTCCTCCTGCTCCTGGTCGTCGCGGTCTTCATCAACGTCCCCGCCCAGCTGATCGACGCCCTCGCGCCCGGCCGCCACCTCTTCTGGGCCGCGACGGGCGGCATCTTCGTCTACTACCTCATCGCCACCCTATTCCCCGTCGACAAGATCATCGGCAAGCTCTATCCCCTCTTCGGCGCCCTCCTCCTCGTCGGAACCGTCGCCCTCTTCTACGGCATCCTCATGCAGCAATCCTTCGAGGCCCCCCTCATGATGGAAGCCCACGTCGAGCTCAAGCGCCTCGTCAAAGACTTCCTCGCCGACCATCCCATCCTTCCCTGCCTCTTCGTCACCATCGCATGCGGCATCCTCTCGGGCTTCCACGCCACACAGTCCCCCATCATCGCCCGCACCATGGCCTCCGAGCGCCAGGCCCGCTCCTCCTTCTACGGCATGATGATCGCCGAGGGCATCATCGCCATGATCTGGGCCGCCGCCGCCTTCGCCATCTACAACCGCTTCCCCGAATACTTCACCCTCAACCCCAACGACGTCCTCGTCCACATCACCTCCCACTTCCTCGGCTCCTTCCTCGCCACCGCCACCGTCGTCGCCGTCATCGTCCTCGCCATCACCTCCGGCGACACCGCCCTCCGCTCCCTCCGCCTCACCTGCGCCGAAATCCTCCACATCGACCAGTCCCGCGTCCTCCCCCGCCTCCTCGTCACCTTCCCCCTCGCCCTCGTCGTCGTCGCCCTCCTCGCCTGGTCCAACACCGACGCCGCCTCCTTCGGCCACCTCTGGAACTACTTCGCCTGGGGCAACCAGGTCCTCGCCGTCTGCACCCTCGCCGCCGGCTCCGTATGGCTCTTCCGCCAGCGCAAGAACGGCTGGATCTCCCTCCTCCCCGGCATGTTCATGATGTTCATCGTCGTCTCCTACATCCTCTGGACCTCCCCCGCCCACAAGGGCCCCTTCGGATGCGGCCTCCCCCTCTCCCTCGCCTACGCCATCGGCATCGCCGCCGCCCTCGCCCTCGTTCCCGTCACCCTCGGCCTCGCCAAGAACAACCCCTCTCAAAACCCGCCCATCCAGCGCTAAAACGTTTAACCTTCCGCCCCGCTTTCCGCTTCACATCCGGTCCTGTTCTGTCATAATTCCCACGTTATGCCATCTGGAATCACCAGAATCGCCATCGGCGCCGACCACGGCGGCTTCGAGGTCAAGAACCTCCTCGCTGACTGGCTGCGCTCCTGCGGCTTCCACGTATCCGACCTCGGGACGAACTCGAAGGCCTCCGTCGACTACCCCGTCTACGCCGCCGCCGTCGCCCGTGCCGTCGCATCCGGACGCTGCGACGTCGGCATCATGATCGATGGCGCCGGCATCGGCTCCGCCATGACCGCCAACAAGGTCCCCGGCGTCCGCGCCGCCGCATGCTACAACACCGCACTCGCCAAGAACTCCAGGCAGCACAACGGCGCCAACGTCCTGACCCTCGGCGCCGGACAGAACACTTTCGACGAGATGAAGGCCATCATCGACGCCTTCCTCGGCAACCACTGCACCGAAGAGAGGCACCTTCGGCGCGTCCAGATGATCAAAGACCTCGAAAGCGGCCGCGTGGGTTCGCCCATGATGACGGCGTGGAAGGAGATGAAATTGGAACTCAGCACTAGCGACGTCGCTCGCATCGCCGCGCGCGTCAAGGAAATCGTCGGCGGTTCGCCCGCCATCGGCGGCTGCAACCCCGCCGCCATCGCCAACCTCACCCCCGCCCAGCTGGCCCGGATGATCGACCACACCCTCCTCAAGCCCGAGGCCACACCCGACGACGTCAAGAAGCTCTGCGCCGAGGCCATCCAGTACAACTTCTGGAGCTGCTGCGTCAACTCCGCCATGGTCCCCGTCGCCGCACAGGCCCTCCGCGGCTCCTCCGTCAAGGTCTGCTGCGTCGTCGGCTTCCCCCTCGGCGCCATGCCCAGCCAGATCAAGGCCATGGAAGCCCGCCGCGCCATCCGCGAAGGCGCCCGCGAAGTCGACATGGTCATCGACGTCGGCCTCTGCAAGGCCGGTGACTGGGAAGGCGTCTACCGCGACATCCGCACCGTCGCCGAATCCTGCAAGGACGGCGGAGCCCTCCTCAAGGTCATCCTCGAAACCTGCCTCCTGACCAAGGACGAAATCGTCAAGGCCTGCCAGGCATCCGCCCGCGCCCGCGCCGACTTCGTCAAGACCTCCACCGGCTTCAACAAGGGCGGCGCCACCGCCGAGGACATCGCCCTCATGGCCCAGACCGTCGCCCCCAAGCTCGGCGTCAAGGCCTCCGGCGGCGTCCGCACCTACGCCGACGCCATGAACATGATCCGCCACGGCGCCACCCGGATCGGCGCCTCCTCCTCCATCAAGATGATGGAAGAGGCCAAGGCCGCCTGCGGCGCATAAAGGACTCCCCCCATGCCCGACCTCCGGACATACGTCTTCATCGACAGCCTCCAGCCCCAGTTCGCCTCCTACCTGGCGTCCACCTCGAAAGGGTTCCTCCCCGTCGCGGGTCAGGCCTCCCTCTTCGTCGAAATCTCGCCCGGCATCGCGATCAACCAGCTGACCGACGTCGCCCTGAAGACCACCGACGTCACCCCGGGCATGCAGATCGTCGAGCGCCTCTACGGCATGCTCGAAGTCCACTCCTCCTCCCAGGCCGACGTCCGCCAGGCCGGCGCCGCCATCCTCCGCTCCATGGACGCCTCCGAAGACCTCCGCATCAAGCCGAAGATCTTCTCCTCCCAGGTCATCCGCAACGTCGACGACCGCCAGACCATGCTCATCAACCGCATGCGCCGCGGCAACATGATCACCCGGGGCCAGTCCCTCTACATCATGGAAGTCGCCCCCGCCGGATACGCCGCCCTCGCCGCCAACGAAGCGGAAAAGGCGGCCAACGTCAACATCCTCGAAGTCTGGTGCACCGGCCCCTTCGGCCGCGTCTACCTCGGCGGCGAAGAACGCGACATCGACGTCGCCTTCCGCGCCGCCGAAAAGGCCATCGAGGATCTCACGGGGCGCGACTGCCCCCTCGAACAGGACATGATGATTTAAAAAAGAACCGTCAACCCCCAACCAGAAAGAGGTAACGTTATGGCAGATGCATTGGGCATGATTGAAACCCGTTCCTTCCCCGCGACCGTCGAGGCCGCCGATGCGATGGTCAAGGCCGCCAAGGTCGAGCTCGTGACCTACGAGAAGACCGGCGGCGGATTCACCACCGTCATCGTCCGTGGCGACGTCGCCGCCGTCAAGGCCGCCTGCGACGCCGGCCAGATCGCCGCCAACCGCGTCGGCGAGGTCGTCTCCGTCCACGTCATCGCGCGCCCCCATGCGAACGTCGACGCCGTCCTCCCGCTCGGCCGCGCCCCGGAAGCCAAGTAATCTACCGCTTCCACGCAACACCGCCGCCGCCCCCGCGCGGCGGCGGCCCTCCCCTTTTGCGGTGCCGTTGCGCACCGCCTCCTGATCGATCCCGTCCCATCCCGTTGGAGTCCCCATGAACCTAGGCAAAGTCGTCGGCACCGTCGTTTCCACCCGCAAGGAAGAATCCCTTAACGGCATCCGCTTCCTCCTCGTCCGCCTTTGCGACACCAACGGAAAGGAAACCGGCGGCTTCGTCGTCTCCGCCGACGCCATCGGCGCCGGCCCCGGCGAATATGTCCTGACCGCCGCCGGCTCCTCCGCCCGCCAGACGGCCATCACCCAGAACCGCCCCGTCGACAACGTCATCCTGGCCATCGTCGACGAATGGGAAATCGGCGGCGAAACCAAGTATCTCAAAGACTAGCCCCAAAAAAAGACCTCTTCCAGGCAGCCCCCACGGGCTGCCCTTTTTTATCCGCCATTCGCCCCCCATGCGGATTCGCATCCCCCTCGAATTTCCATCCCCATCCCGGCCCCATTCGGCAGGGTCCGACCTCCGAGCGGGCCGCTTTCGCCATCAACTGCGGCCTCGCAAG
>JAZQOP010000365.1:0-1606 GCA_045627965.1 Kiritimatiellia bacterium
GTTTCCCCCCGTGTCCTGATCACCGGCAGCCGCACCTATTCCTACGAATACGACCACATGGGGCGCCGCGTGAAAAAGATCGAAAAGCGCCACACCATGGCGGAATCCGACTGGGTCGTCCACACCTTCGACTACGACGCCAGGAACCTCCTCCGCGAGCGCATCCAGGCCGCCGATGCCATGGCGACCAACCAATACATCTGGGGCCTCGACCTCTCGGGGACCCTGGCCGGCGCCGGCGGCATCGGCGACCTCCTTGCCTCCACCCTGGACGGCACCAACGCCTTCTACACCAGCGACGCCAACGGCAACATCACCGACCTGTTGGCTGAAGACGGCGTCCTCCTCGCCCACTACGCCTACGCCCCCTACGGCGCCCCCACCGCCCAATCCGGCCCCCTCGCAGTCGCCAACCCCTTCCGCTTCAGCACCAAATATTCTGATTCCGATCTTAGGATCTTCGACTACGACCGTAGGCATTATTATCCAAAATCGGGTCGATGGTTTACAAGGGACCCTTTGAATGAAAAGAGTGACTCCCGTTTGTATCTGTTTTTACGAAACAACCCTTTTCTTTATTTTGACGCAAATGGTTTGAAAACTTGCCTGATTGTCGAGGGGCCGATGGCGAGGAACGATTCCGAGTGGTTGATTACCCATATCCGTCTAGACCCAAAATGCAAAGAGCAGATCTTCATGGACTGCTTGCTTCGCTGGATGTCGTTTGGCAATTGGAAGGGGAGGTGCGATGTTGCTGCAATTCATGGCTCCATAAAAACATCGAATATATGAGAAAAACATATAAACTGTTACAAAGAGCATTGTTTTTCACCTCCGGTTCTTGTTGCATCACCCAATGCCTTGCCTCTTTCGATGCCATCATCGTTTGCATTGGCAGACATACTCGGCGAATTTATTGCTGATAAAATGGCTTCCTTGTTCGGAGGGGTTATTCCCTCGCATGATCCTGACATTAAGCGCATTGTGAATCGCCTCCGCCATGAATGGCCTAAATCCATAGATGAAGGAGATTGGCCGCAAAACCCTTGCGAGGATTAGTCATGAGAAAAATAGCCTTAACATGCATCGCGATTGTTCTGTTTTTGATCGTTTCCCTGCTGTCGTTTGTCGTCGGACATTCGATTGGGATGGCAGATGAATTTGCCCAAAATCTTCCGGGAAGACTCGCCCTGTATTTACAGGTCGATAAGATGTGCAAGTATATCTATTCCTCCGAAAAGGAACAGAAGGAAATACCGTGTGGCGAGTCGGACGGGACGATGTACGCGTTCTGCTTGCTATTGAAATATTACAACTCAAAGGCATTGTACGATTGGCGTGGAGAATTTGACGGGCGCTTTCGGCAGGCCGAGGAAGAAGCCATGCAACTTTTTAAAGACTTGGACTTGGCACTCATTCCCGCGAGCTCCGGTCAGGATGGCCTTGTTGAGGACTTTGATCTAATCCTATACTCCTCGGTTGAGGATGGCGGGAGGGGGTTTCAGTCGCCAATTGCCGGGGGATGGCGGGGTTTTGGAGCTGCACCTGTCGGGTGCGGAATGGCGGCGACGCCCAGAATCGTGTATGCTTTCGTTTTTGCACCACG
>JAZQOP010000366.1:0-2317 GCA_045627965.1 Kiritimatiellia bacterium
GCCGGCGGCATCGGCGGCCTCCTTGCCGCCACCCTGGACGGCACCAACGCCTTCTACACCTGCGACGCCAACGGCAACATCACCGACCTGTTGGCTGAAGACGGCGCCCTCCTCGCCCACTACGCCTACGCCCCCTACGGCCCCCCCCCCCCCCAATCCGGCCCACTCGCGGCCTCCAACCCCTTCCGCTTCAGCACCAAATACCACGATAACGAAACAGGCCTCTACTACTACGGTTATCGCTATTATGCTCCCGTCTTATCGTGCTGGGCATCCCGTGACCCTTTAGAGGAACAAGGTGGGCGGAACCTATATGTTTTTTGCAATAACAGGCCCATTGATTCCTGCGATTCAGATGGACGTTGGGCCTTCGTTGATAATGCAATTGCGGCAATCGCTGGTGCACTTGTCGGCTTGGGAAACCAAGCTATTTCGGATTTAATTTTGCAAGAGGCAAGTGGCTGGGAAGCGTATGTTGGAGCTGCTGTAGCTGGCGCAATTGTGGGGGAAATTTTATTGCATAATCCGGCCATGTCTATAATGGAAAATTCCATCTACAGCGGAATTTCCGTTGGTGTTGGCAACTTGATAAAGCAAGGTTGTGAATGGTATACTTCAAGCGAAACGAAAGCGTTTGACACACGTGAATTAGCCATAGAAACTGCCGCAGGCGCAATATTGGCGCTACTGCCTTTTGGTAAAATAAATGGCGTGAATAGAGGGAGAGGTTCATACCTTTCAGTTGCACGTGGAATGGACACGAAATTCCGTACCCAGGCTATTTCCCGTGTAGAACCCAGAACAACTTTGAAATCATTGGTAGGCACAGCAACAGAGTATGGATTGCCCTATGGCCTGCTACAACCCCTCGCGACAGATACATTGGAGCAGGGGGTCTGTTTATTCCCTGGGCAGAACGCTTCAAGTGCTTTTTTCCCATCGGATATCTACTTTTACCAAGAGGCACTTTATATCGAAGTCTCTGACTCTTGCGGGAACCGCGTAGAAATCTATTATTATCGACAGGCCATTTTCCATGCCCCTTGACAAGCAATATTTATACCCGTCTGGCAATTCCTTTGGAGGAAAAATTTTCATCGCCGCCATTGTGCTCGTTGTATTCTTTTTCTTGGTTGTTCGTACCCCTGTGTCGTCTTGCTTAGTCGACGGGACTTATCTTATTCCGTTAGTGATAGCTGCTTTAATGGCGGTGGAAGCTGCAACGGGGGCTTGCATGCTCGTGAAGACCCAAAACTATCTGTATGCCTATCAAGTCGACAAGGCCTTGTGCATATCTCTTGCTGACACCTCCTTAAAGGAGGCCACCATGCGCGCGATGCGGCTGTATGGGCCGGTGTTCGAACAGAATGGCTGGGAGAAATTTTCCTCCACCCCGACATCCCCGTGGCCTCGAAACGTGTATTTCGGCATGATGGCCATCATGATTGTGTTGGCCTCCCTTGCGCCGATCTATCATCTTGCCTTGGCTTGGCAGACGCTCGTTTTCCCTGCACCGTTGCTTTGGGCCTGGGGGCTACTCTCATTTGATGTGTTTTTGTGGTTCAACCGTTTGCGATGCCGGGCCGGCATCCGAAAATTTTGGGCTTATATGCCAGGCGGTCGGCTTGTTCGAAAGGTCCTGCAAATGGAACTTGCTGAAGGCTCTGGACAATGCCCCGTTGTCCCGAATAATGATGAAGGGTTTGTCCTCGGGCCCCCTTCCCGCCGCATCAGGATAAGTCGGAAAGCCATGCGGCGCCAGTTTTGGTTGCGTCTTATTTTCTCGATACTTCTTATCACAATCGCTACAAATTTGAAACGTTGCAAACGGGGAAAGAGGGCTTCTCCGCCGTCCTTTGAACAGGAATATAACCAGCGACTGTCTGTTTATTCTTACACATTAAGCCCTGCTGGGCAGGGCATGCCCAGAGCCATTACCTACGAACATGCCTTTTCCAGAACATCATGGCTCTCGTCCCCAACGTCTGGGGCAGCAACGTCATCTCAACCTTCGCCTACACCTACGCCCCCGTCGCCCGCCGCACCGCCCGCATCGACGACGGATTGACAACCAACCTCTTTGCCTATAACCTTCGCTCCGAACTCACCTCCGCCCACATGTCCACCAACCTCTACGCCTACACCTACGACCCCATCGGCAACCGCCTCTCCGCCACCGAGAACGGCGCCACCACCCTCTACGCCGCCAACGAACTCAACCAGTACACCAACGCCCTGGCCGGTGGCCGCGCCCCCACCTACGACCTCGACGGCAACATGACCTCCGACGGCACATGGAGCTACACATGGGACGCCG
>JAZQOP010000367.1:0-3107 GCA_045627965.1 Kiritimatiellia bacterium
CCCCCGGGGCGCCTATTCCATCGCGGCGCGCGCCTGGTCGATCGTCTTGCCCATGGCGTCCAGGACCCCCGCGTACGAGGCCGTCCGGCCGCCCATCGAATCGCTCTTCAGCCGGAAGAGGACGATGTAGCGGGCATATTCGTCCTTGGCCGTGACGGTCGGGCACGTCGGGGCGCTGTCGAC
Organism: Kiritimatiellia bacterium; assembly: GCA_045627965.1. Lineage (GTDB taxonomy): Bacteria > Verrucomicrobiota > Kiritimatiellia > CAIQIC01 > Lenti-01 > RGIG3636. The sequence continues at coordinate 184 of JAZQOP010000367.1, forward strand.
GCCGGCCTGGTTGTTGCCGACCATCGAGCACGACGCGCCGAGGCCCAGCGCCAGCAGGATGCCGCCGCCGCCGCGCCCATTCAGCGTCTGGAACGCCGCGCTGGCGTCCGACTGCTCGACGCCGTCGACGAGCACCTTGCCGCGCACCGTGTAGCGGACATCCTGCCCGCACGCCTGGTAGGCCAGCGCGCCGACCGGCGTGCTGCCGGAGACCGCGCCGGGATTGACCACCGCCACGGGCAGCCCGTTCGTCAACGTCCGCGCAACGCTCATGCACTGCGCCGGATCCGTCAGCGAGCCCTGGCTCCAGGCGCCGTCGTCGCCGGCCGTCATGCGGCCGCCGTCCGTGCCATACATCAGATACCTGAAGCCGAGGTTTTCCAGGGCGGCGACATCCGACGCCGACAGGTCGTAGCGGCACAGCAGGCCCGCGCCCCCCCCCCCGTAGAACGACGCATCGGAGCAAAGGCCCGAGTTCAGGACGATCCCGTTCGTCCCGTCGCTCGTCGCCACGTGCGCGCTGACGGTCGTCAGGTTCGAGCTCGCCGACCCCGCCGCCACATCCTTCTGCAGAAGGGCGTCCATGCGGTCCAGCGACGGATGCTCCGCCACCATCAGGAACGTGTCCACCGCCGCGCCCACGCGGGCCAGGTTCGCCACGTTCATCTTCGCGCGGGAGGCATCCTTGACCCCGCCCAGGCGCGAAATCACCAGCGTCGACACGATCGCGATCAGCGCAATCACCACCACCAGCTCGATCAGCGTAAAGCCACGCTCGCCCTTGCACATCCGATTCTTCATCTCCGGCACCTTTCTTCGGGCGCGACCATCCGCGCCCACACCCCTATCAGCGCCGCAGCCCCCGGTCCGGTTCACCGGCCGCCGGCAATTTTCCGCCACGCCCCCGCCGCCCGCCCGCCGCACGGCCGATTGTTTCCTTGATTATCACGCGCCTTCCCGGAGACTTTCCGCAATCCCCGCGGTCCATGCCATGATGTCCGTCCTTGCCATCGCCTTCCTCCTGCTTGCCTGCGTCGGCGCCAAGCGTCCCGGCGCCGCGGACGCATTCCATCCCGACTACATGTCCCGCGAACCACCCGCGCCATCAACGGCATCTTCGTCGCCTTCGTCCTGGCCGCCCACTGCTACACCAACAGCTTCTTCAAAGGCCTCCTGGCCCCGGCCGACAACGGCTTCATCCTCCTCCGCGACTACGTCCGGCAGCTCTGCGTCGTCCCGTTCCTCTTCTACTCCGGCTACGGCATCTTCCTCTCCATCCGCGCCAAGGGCCGCCCTTACCTCCGCTCCCTCGTCCTCCGGCGCTTCCCCATGCTCCTGGCGCACTTCGCCTCGGCCGTCCTCCTTTTCATCCTGCTCCGCCTCGCCCTGGGCAGGACCTATCCCCTCCCGCACCTCCTCCTCTCCCTGGCCGGCTGGGAGAACGTCGGCAACTCCTGCTGGTTCATCTTCGTGACGCTCGCCCTCTACCTCTGCACCGCGCTCTCCTTCTTCCTCCTGGGCCGCCGCCCGCCGGCCGCCCTCCTCCTCCTCGCCGCCCTGGCCGCCGGCCTCGGCTGCCTGTTCGACGCCGCCGGCAAGACCTCCGCCTGGTCCAACACCCTGGCCGCCTTCCCGGAATCGCCCCGAGAACCCGTTGCAAAGCCATTGCAAATCGCGCCGCGACCTTCTGGCCGTGTGGAGTGGGGGTCGGACCCCGCCCCCCCGTCAGAACGCAAATCTGGGGCTCCTGCGGCCAGGCGCTCCGCCCGGAAGCAGCGCCACACCTTCGAGCACCGCGACCGATGTGGGCACTGGAGGCAGCGATCCAGTTCGTTTCGGATGCCCCAGACACATACTTCACCCTTCCGAAATTGCGACACATCGCTCTTCCCCTTCTGCAAGCGGGCGGCCCGCCGCTGTTCCTCGTTCCAGGCGCAGCCGACGGCGTAGGCGCAAGGCTTCTGCGTCAGACCGCACACCTTCGCCGGGTCGATGCCACGCTCGGCATACGCCGCGCGGATCGCCGCCTGGCGCCTGCGGCGTTTCCGATTGCGGGCCTGTTGCCGCGCATTCGCGCTCCTGGACGCCCAGTCGCTCATGCTTTCTCCTTGCAAACCGTCTGCGGCGTGGTAGACTTCTTCTGTCTTGGAGGAAACTCCGGTGCGGGCGTACCCCTCGCCTTCCCGGCAGTAGCTCTTGAAGCAAACTTCATTCGGCACCCCCTCGTAGCTGGCTTCGGTCTTCGGACCGAAGCCAGCGTTTTACTTCTTCCGCCCTGGCCGCATCGTCCGCGTTCCGATAGTGCGTGGTGATTTTCCAGCGTCGCTTGTCCTTGCGTTCGAGAAATGCCACGTAGTTGCCATTGACAATCGCCCTCCTGGTTGGGTCATAAGGGTGGCCCACCTTCGACTGTTCCGTCGTCGGCATGATTTCGCCCTTTGCCAGCGTTTCAGGAAGAACGGAAAGGTCCGTGTCGTGCTTTTGCACAAGTTTGGCCAGTCCCGCTCCGTGTTCCATGGCCTTGCCAACGCCACGCTTTCCGACCTCCAAGTCGATCTGCCCGATTTCGTCGCGGTAGGCCAGACCGTCAATTGGCTTGAGCATCGTCCCCGACTGGGCCTTGTCGAGCAATCGCCCGGCCCGCTTCATGCTTTCGTCTGCGCTCAGCGTGTATCCGCACTTCTCGCAGTGACCATTGAAGCCGGCGAACTTCCCGCACTTCGGGCAGTGGTAGGGGTTTTCGTTCGCCAGCGCCTTTCCATCGTCCCCTAGATGATCTAGACCCTCTAGATTTGCTAGACCATCTAGTTTCTCCTCCCCCCTCTCGTCACTCGTCTCTCGTCCCTCGTCACTGCGCTCAGCGCCCCCCGCCTTCCGCATCGCCCCTTCCAGCACCTTGGCGCTCTCCGTCCCACACTCCTTTA
>JAZQOP010000368.1:0-4206 GCA_045627965.1 Kiritimatiellia bacterium
CATTCGCCCCCCCCTCGCACCCTGGCCCCTCGGTCCCCATAAACCGCAAAGAGCCCATTCTGTGGTGTTTTTTGCTGTTGTCGAGCTTCAAGCATAGCAGAACTGGAGCGCCTTTCCTTGTATTTTGGGCCGCAGGAGGCGCGGAGGGGGACGGGCGCCTCCCCGGAGCGGCTTCCACCCCTTTCCGCCCGTCATATCCATTCGTGACATAGTGGTCATGCCTCCATTCTGCTTGAGTGTCCAGTATTTGGCAAACGGGATATTCCCGCCGGCCGGCCTGCTTCCCGTCCGGTGTCCGTTATTCTGGCAAACTGCGAACGCTTCTCCATGGTCAATTGGCGTTTGCGTCCCGGGGCGGATGGGTGTAGGTTGTGCATGTCGGTCATCTCCTTGTCTACTGTTGCAAGCATATGATGGGTGGGGATCGACGCTCGGGCTTCTGGCACCCAATTGGGTGCCAGAAGCCCTCTCGTCGCCCCCCACCCGCAGGCAGTGTGCCACTGTCCGGTCTCTTTGTACAACTCACACGCACACATTTTGGAGAAGGTTTATCCTTGTCTTTTGCATCTGACCCTTATAATATCAAGACAGGCATGGTTGTTCAACAGGAACACTTCGACTTCCCCCCCATGGAAAAAACAGTTTCAATTCTCTTGGGCCTTCTGTTCGCATCGTCCGTCAAGCTCTTCGCGGACACGATTCTCAATCCGTCCGGCATTATCGTCAGCAGCACCGCCACCTATTGGATTTCCGTCCACCCGACCAATTTCCCGGACGAATGGATTGAATGGACTGCTGTTCCGTCTTCCCGCGTTTCCTTCCCGCAAGGCAACACGGGGCGCGTAGTCAATGTCCAAGGCGAGCAAGCGGGGGATGTCATCCTCAAGCCCCATCTCACCGGTTTCCCCGATTTCACGCCGTCTTTGCAAGCGCGCGTCGTCACGCCGTCCACCGTCAACGTCCACGTCTACATCGTCTGCTCGACCAACGGACACGCCGCCGAGACGAGCGCGGGCGTTGCAGCCCTCCTGGGCGGCGCCAACGACATCTGGCGGCAAGCAGGCTTATCCTTCCAGCTCGCCTCCTGCAACTACATCACAAACGACACATGGCTGACCGTGGCATATACCAACGGGACGTGGCCTCTGTCCAATACGATCAAGTCCTACGCAAGCGGGACGGGCGGGGTGGAATGTTATTTCGTGGATGAAATCGAAACCGCGAACGCCCTCACCAGTTCCAGCGGCATCCTTTTTTCCACCAACGGGAATTTCAGGACGCTGGCGCACGAAATTGGTCATGCCTGCGGCTTGAAAGACATCTATGTCCGGCATCGCGGAACCAGCTTGTCCGTGATCGGTGAAAGCTCCAGCGTCCGCCTTGGCGTCGAATGGGGCAGCGAAACCACAAACGGGTATTATCCCCGGAGGACCATGCAAGCGGATGAAATCCAGAAACTGCTCATGTATGGTGTCGGCAATGGCTTCAAGGCGGACATTCCCTATGGGGATGTCCAGGGGCTTTGGTATTCCAACCGCTGGGATTCCACAAATCAAGTGATGCAAAGGGATTGGCAGATTTCCCCCGTCCCCGTGGGCTTTTTCCTGCACGGCAACCCGAACCCCACAAGCAACTGACCCCTCCCTGACTCAAAAACAAAAGACCCGACCAATGAAAATGAAGAACATCGCTTTTTGGACCGCATTGACTTGCTCCCTGTTGCTTTCTCCGCGCAGCCGCGCCCAAATGACGCGGGCGGATTTGCGTGATTTTCTTGCGGGAGAATACGGAGTCCTCCGATATGAACACCCGTTCGAGGCCGCCGAAGCGTTCCGCGACCTCCTCTCGCAGGGGCAGACCACGCCGGACGACCTCTCCGCCGTCCTCGTCGAAACTGCCGAAGCCTATTCCACGGCAGAGGACCGTTTGGACTACAATGTCGGGAGGTTCGCCCGCGACTACCTGGGGGAGTACGGGACGCCCAACGCCATCCCGTTTCTCGAAACGATGATGCGCGAAGACGGTGGTTCCGGCGGAACGTTCGCCGCATGGCAACTCGTAAAAATGGGGGCGCGCCATCCAGAGGCGCTGGAACGGGTAGGGACCATCCTCAAGGACAAGACTTGGGCGGATTCCGGCAACGCGAGAATGCGGATATATCTGTGGGTCGGCATGATGTTCGAGGACGGTGCCCCGCAACAGGATTATGCCGACAGGCTCCGCGCGTTCCTGCTGGATGCCGCCAGGGTGGAAACTCATGAGACGGAACACCTTGACCATGCGCTTTGCCTTGCCATTCCTGCCTATGCAACAAGCCGTGAGCGCCTGCATTTCGCCGGGCGCATCGCCGCCATCGAAAAGTCCGAAGGACGCACGGACGGGCCCTTCACGGCCCTCGAATCCGAGTTGCGCGCGGCGGGCATTGCCGAGCAAGGGAATTGACAAGACGGTGTTCCCCGGCGCGATTCGTCAAGGGGGCGAACCCGTCGTCCAAATCGGTTCAAAGCGGACTTCAAGGGGGGCCAACCACGTCCATTCCACGCAGAACGGGTCGTTTGCCGAATTGCCAACTTTCGCCTCGTTCGCCCCTTCGTGCCCAGGGTTTGGCCAATCCCACAAGGACAAGGTGAAATGCTTGCTTTGCAAGTCCGCGATTTCGTTCGTGATGCAACGGGCGCTGAAAGACTGCACGTTCGGCGCGAAGTCCACGCCGTTTCCGTCCACTTTGATGGCGTCATCGACAAAGCCGCTGATCGTCACGTTGCTCACGACGCTGCCTGTCATGGGAGAGTCCCCATAGACGGAAAAATCAAAGACATGGCTGGACGGCGCATTGAGGCCGCAATCGGGAAGAGGGAATTGCCGGAACCACGTATTCGTCGTTTTCACCTCCCACCACACGTTCGATACCGAGGGATTCGCCCCCGCCGCATATTCGACTCCATCAGGAATCCCGTCGTGGTCGCTGTCAAAGCTGTTTGTACTGGAGCCGAGAGCGACCGTTTCAAAAACGTCGTTTAGTCCGTCCCCGTCGGCATCCCCAACCTCGAACGCGGCGTAGAAACGTACGATTCCGCGATTCGCCGGGAAGGTGTCGTCCACGAAAACCGCCTCCTCGCCGCTGGTCAACGCCACGGTCCCAATACATTCCCAGTGGTTGTCAAGTCCCGTCAACCCCGGTTCAACGGAGTGCCATGTCGTATTCGTCCACGTAATCACCTCGTTCTCGTCGTTCGTATAAGTCACGAGGTGTGTGACCGAAGTGTGCAGCGGGCCGTATGCGAACACATCCATGATGGCGTCGTTTGTCCATTGAAGACCCACTTGAAGTTCCAATCGGTTGTTCGTGACAACGCCTGTCGCTGAAACAAACATCTGGGGACCATCGTTTGTCACGTTTTCCCCTTCTCCGTCGAGCAAAGGAGGAGATCGGCCCGCCTCCGTTTTGCGCATTGCGCCCAACCGTCGTTCGACCTCTTCCCTCGCCGCCTCGTACAGGGCCCATTCCCCCTCGTCCACCAACGCCCCCGTGAGCGTCACGTTGGATGACTCCTCCTTGGAGAAGTCCGTCACTCCGCTCCACAAGGCGTTCCCGTCTGCGTCCCGGAGAATCGTCAGCGCGCCGGAACGTTCCGCAACCACGGGTACAAGCCACGTCGCCAAGTCACGCTCCGCCGGGGCGGCGTCCCAGTGGGACGAGAACTCTTCCCAAGCAGCGGACCATGTTCCGACGCCCTGCACAAGCGGGGCGTCGCTCGGAATCATACGGCGGTATTGGTTCCGCCAGATTTCCATCTGCTCGGCGAGGTCCACATCGCCAAGGAACGCGGAATCCACGTTCGGGGCCCCTGCGTGGTCGGTTTCCCCGAGCGCGAAGACGGCATCGGCCCCCACGATAGACATCGCCACCGACAAAATCACCCCAATGGCTTTCTTCATGCGTCCCTGCCCTTGTCTAGCATTTCGTCACGCGTCCGCCATCCGCACGACATCACCAGCAGCAGCCGCTCGCAATCGTCCTGTTGACGCCGGAAAATGTCTGGTTTCGAATCGTTCCCACGGCAAATCACCGCCGACCCGCTTGCCGTGTCGGCGTCCCCTCAACTCTATGCCCGCCCCGCCGCGCGACTCAAGCCAAAACTCCCCGCCCTCCCGCCTTGGCGCACCTTGCGGCCTCCCTGGCCGAATGGGGGGACGAAAACCCCA